>CALUQD010000007.1 GCA_944322825.1 Candidatus Avelusimicrobium pullicaecorum | reverse complement strand
TCCGTCGCATATTCCCCATTGGCCATATAATAGATTTCCTGCGCATCCCGCAGGGTTTTCAGTACGCTCAGCGGTTCGGCCGCGCGGGCTTTTTCCACTGCAACTTGATACTTTGGAAGCGCCACCGCCGCCAAAATGCCAATAATTAAAACCACTACTAATAGCTCTATTAACGTAAATCCGGCGTTTTTCCCCGCCGGGAGGGTTTTTTGATAAATTTTGTTCATAGCCAAAATTTATCAAAAAAAAAAACGAGTCAAGGGCACCGAGCCGGTGCTCCCCTTCCTTTGCCCGCTAACTCGATTGGTGGAGCCACACTGTTTTGGAAATGTCGCGCCCTTGTACAACGGCCCTTCCAGGCCGCGGAGCTCTGCCTCGAACAGGGTCTTGCAAAATACGGTGCTTACGCAATTAGGAAACAACTTGTTGAGGATGTTTCTGCCAAAGCCCCAAGCCTGGGCTCCCTTTCCTTTACCTGCTAACACGATTCCTGGGGCCACATTGTTTCTGCACTGCCGCGCTATTCCAAAAGGAAAGTTGTTTTCCGCTTTGCCGTGGCCGTGGTTGTTGTGGTTATTTCCGCTTATGTTGTTGTTGCTGTTGCCGTGGCTGTTGTCGTTTATCCGGCCCTTTCGCCCCGTCTATAAAAAGCCTTCCAAGCGGAAAAGAAATTTTATTGTTTGAGCGCGGGGAACCCGCGCGAGTTATAAAATTTCCCGCTTGGAAGTGATTTTTATGGGGCCCTGGGCCGGCGCTCTTTTTCGCCCTTTTTCTGACGCCAGAAAAAGGGCACCCCGAGCCGGGGTTCCCTGGGCCGGAGCAGAGCCTGCCCTCCCATCTCCAGGGAACGGCCCGTACGAACGCCAAACAGCCTCGCGGGTCCAAAGGCCTACCCAACGCTAGGCCCAATGGCCCTGGTTATGATGCGTTTAAAATCTTATAGTATTGTTAAGGAGAAAATTATGATCAATCGCGCTATTGCTTTATGTTGTTGTTTATTTCTGTCTACCGTTTCCTTTGCCCAGGGCGGTAAATTAATAAAACAAACCCTTCAAACCGGCACCAAAGAAGGCTTAGCCGCCCAAGCCGGCAAACAGATTTTACCTAAAATGCCGGCGAAAGTTGGCCAAGGGGCTGGCACGGCCTCGGTTGCGCCCAAAGCCGGGTTACGCAACGCGCCGCGCGCGGCGGTATCCGCCCAGGCTGGCACGCCAAAAGAACGTACCCCGGAATCTTTCGCCCAGGAATCGCCTTTCCCTGTTTTTGACCAAAAAGCCTTTTTAAAAAAAATAGGCCGTGCGATGGTTGACTCGCCCAACAAAAAAATCCTCAACTACGCCACCCTGCTGGAACAAGAACGCACCCACGCGCGCCAACTGGCCTCGCTGCTTAAAACTTACCAGACCCTGCACCTGGACGAAATCCGCGAAGCCGAATTGCTCGACAGCATAGATACCACCGTCGTCAACCATAGTTTGCAGCGTTTTTTGGCGCAATCCATTTCGAATCAGAATTACACCCAGTTTATGCGCGATTTGTCCAACTATTACAGCTTATCGCTGGAATTTATGTCCTCGTACGACCTGCGCTTTATCGCCAACCAGGATGTGCGCGAAGTGTTTGCCCGCACAGCCCTGGAATATATGAAAGCGCATCCGCATAAGGTCAATTTAAAACTGCGTGAAATTTTAAAATCCCCGTTTGTGGAGGATTCCGTCAAAGCCTCTTTACGCAGCTTTGTGGCGATGGACGAAATTCTGCCCCAGTACGAAAATAGCTTTTTAACCTTCCTGCGCACGGCGCATAAACAGCATACGGCTGGATTGACAAGCGCCCGCACGGCAGAAGATATTACAATTACAGTGGGAGTCTACCAGGAATTACTGGCCGAATTGGAACAATTCACCAGCACGTTCCACCGCTCCCCCCGCTGGAACTCCAACGAAGATGAAAGACGCCTCTATAATAAAGTGCTTATGCTGATTACCTATAACCAGGTCAACCAATTTAAACAGGTGCTGCCGTATATTTCCCAAATCAAAAACCTGTTGAACAAATACCCGAGCATCGGTTTAACCACTTATGAAACATTGGAAAAACTCCGCACCTTTATAAAGGAAACGGGGCACTTCCCGCGGCAGATTTCCGAAGCTAAACCAGGAGAAGTCATCCCGGAAGAAGAATTGCACCTCTACGAATGTATGGTTTATTGGAGCACAGTAAATAAAAATTTTGCCACGAAAATAACCGAACTGCACATTATAGCGCCACTGCTCTAATTTTTCCAAAGACAACAAAACCCCAGGCATCCGCCTGGGGTTTTGTCTTCTTCACAGACAATCCTTTTAGAACTCCGGCCGCACTGGCGGGTTCGAAACGCAAAAACGCATCCGCAAAACGAACACATACAAAAAACCGGGCCGTTTAGCGGCCCGGTTTTTTGTGCTTTAAGCGCAAATTATTTGTATTCCAATTTGACCAATTTGTATTTTTTGGGTCCGCGCGGCAAAATAGCTTCAAACGTTTCGCCTTCTTTTTTGCCCAGCACGCCATTGGCCAACGGAGATTTAACGGACAAAAGACCCTTTTCCGGGTTGGATTCCATAGACCCCACCAGCGTATAGGTAAACTCGATACCGGCATCTATATCCTGGATGGTCACTGTCGCACCGATACGGGCTTCGCTTTTATCCACGGTTAAATCATCGGTAATTTGGGCGTTTCTCAAGCGGATTTCCAATTCCTGGATGCGGATGAGCGTTTCTGTTTGTTTTTCTTTTGCCGCGTGATATTCGGCATTTTCTTTTAAATCACCCTGCGCGGCGGCTTCGCCAATTTCGGTAGAAAGTTGGGCTTTTAATTCTTTCAAATCTTTCAGCTCGTTCACTAAGGCTTCATATTTTTTGCGGCTAACGTAAAATGGTTCCATAATGGCAACTCCTTAAATACCTACAACAGTAAGTGTACTATTTATCCGTTTGCTTTTCAACGCCCCCCGCAAGAACCAATTATTGCTATAATCTGAAATATGAGATCTCTTCCGCTGCTTCTATTCCTACTTCTAAGCGCCGCCCCGCTGGCAGCGGCCCAAAACAACCACGTATGGATTACCGAACAAAATGCACCCGCCGTGGTGGCGGTAAATGTGGCCAAAACGGATGGTTCCACCTTCACGGGAACGGGCTTTGTCCTCACGCCGGATGGCCTGATTGCCACCAGCCGGCATGTATCGGAAGACGCTCTCTACATCAACATCACGTTTAACAACGGGGCCGTTTCGGGCGAAGCCGCCCAAGTGGCCGCCGCCGGGAATGTGGATTTGGCGTTATTAAAAATACAAGCGCGCAACTTGCCGCACGTCACGCTGGGCAATTCCAACACCGTCTTGCCCGGCCAAACGATTACCGTCATCGGCAACCCGCGCCGCCTGCAGAACACCGTTTCCTCCGGGCTTATCAGCCAAGTGCGCAAAAAAGCGGACGGAATTATTTGGCACCAAATCAGTGCGCCCATTTCCCCCAGTTCCAGCGGCAGCCCGGTTTTTAATGCGGACGGACAAGTCATATCCGTTGCGTTTGCCAGCTACAAAGGGGAAGGCAACCAAAACCTCAATTTTTCGGTGCCCTCTAATTATTTAAAAGAACTCATCACCGCAGCAGGGTATACCTTGCCACAACCAGCCGCCGCCCCAACACTTGCCTCCCCCAAGAAGCCAAACCCCTTTTGGGCGCATATTCAAAAATCTTGGGACATCTGCAAACAGCTGTGGCACCGCTGGTTTTCGCCGCCCCCCACCCCCTTGAAAAATAAGCAGTAAACGAGTAGACTATGGGTACAGCCGGTTCAAGGCGCGGTTTAACCGCGGCCCGCACCGGAAATTTTGTTATTAGCCGGAGTTTCTATGAAAAAAACAGCAGGCAAAATCATTTTATTTGTGCTTTGTTTAGCACTCGTCGTTTTTCTGTTACTCCCGTTTTTACAATCCACCGCCGCCAAACCCGCTGACGGGATGACGGCTCAAACGGCCACCCCTCAAATTTTTACTTCCAACCCGCTTACGGAACTGGTAAACCGCATCGCTCGGTTTTTTTCCGGCCGCAAAAAACAACCGGCTCCACAAACACTGACCGCCCGTCAGGCCGACGAACAATTTGGCACCCCGGTGGATGAACAAGAATTGTATGCCGACGCCCGCGCCGCCGTAAACGCTATTTCTACCGAAGCCGCCCCGCAATCCGGCGGCACGAGCACAACCTCTTTTGGGGACGCCTCCCTGCAAACCGAAGAAGGGGAGTGGGTCCTCATCCGGCAGACCGCCCCGGAAGAAAGTATGCGGGGAATGCACGAAATCAACACGCAAGACAACCCCTACGACATCTATGTCCGGCAAGAAAGGGCCGCCCGCTTTAATCCGGCCGTACAAACAGCCGCCGCACCGGCGGTTCCGGATTCGAAATGGGCCCGGCTGATGAACCCCATTAAACGCTTCTTTGGTTTTTCGGCCCCGCAGCAGGTGGCTTCGGCGCCGGTAGCCGGAAACGGCGAAGAAGGATTCCAGCTGGCCTCGTCTGAAAAAATGGGTTCCAACGCAGGAAAAACCGTTTCTTCCTCCCGCCGCGGCGGCGGGGTAGACATACCCGAGATCGGCGCTTCCCTGCCGGAGCAAACGCCGCAGGAGGCAGACAGCCAATCGACCCCCTTGCTCTCGTATTTGGACCCGGACGCTATGTTAAACGAAGTGGCCGACTCGCTGGCCGATGCCAAGTACCCCAACCCGCAAACGCCCCAGGATAAAAAAGAAAAAGAAGCCTACCGCCAACAGCGTATGGCCGAAGCGCGCGAATACTTCTTATCCCGCTCGCAGGAACGCTTAAATCGTCTGGCCGGCGGCCAAGAACCCCAAGACGAACTGAAGAAAATGCTGGAATACTCGTGCGCCAACAAAGCGCCGCGGCCGGTAAAATCGTCCGTCTGCCTGGAGGACAACCCCAACACCCGGCCCGCCAGCAAACAACAGATTGACGAAATGAAAGCCCAAAACGCCCAAGTGTTTTTCCAAAAGACAAATCTGATGATGCCGCCGGCCCCCATCACCCCGGTGATTGGCCGGGCGACCGGTTTGCCGAAAGAGGACTTGGATGAATCCATCCTCTCCCCGGAATACATCAAAACAGTAGAAATTTACGAGTTTATGATGCAAAACGAAGATTGTTCTTCCAAACCGTGCTATTGGGTGGCAAACGCCCGCCAAAACAGCCCCGAACTTTCGGACTCGATAGAAGCCGCCGGGGCCGTATTTAAAGGGGATCCGTTGGACAAATACAGCCAGGTGGAAAAGGATTTTGCCCAATATAAGCTGGAACAACTGCCGGCAAGCGCCTCGGAGCAGGAGAAGGCGGACGCCCAGTCCCAAGCCGAACAATTCGCCCCCGCCTACATTTTGTATACGACTGACGATTTAAAATCGATCCAGGAACAAAACCGCCA
The DNA here is from genome assembly GCA_944322825.1 of Candidatus Avelusimicrobium pullicaecorum. GTDB lineage: Bacteria > Elusimicrobiota > Elusimicrobia > Elusimicrobiales > Elusimicrobiaceae > Avelusimicrobium > Avelusimicrobium pullicaecorum. Next base: position 40,859 of record CALUQD010000007.1, on the reverse strand, counting down.
GGCCATACGCGAACGCAGTATGAAAGACGGCGCCGCCTTGTACGCGCTGACGGCCCCCATCGGCAAGCAGCTCAGCCAAGACCTGGACTCCACCGTCTTTTTCTACGGGACGGACGATTCCTTTATCAACGCCGACACCAACGACACCTTCGCCAAGCGTTCCCAGGTATTAACCAACACGCTGGCGGACCAAATCCAGTTCTTCCAGCAAGTGGCGCAAGAAATACGCCGCAACACTTCGCAGGAAATCGTGCAGGAACAAACCCGCCGCGAAGCCGAAGAAATACAAAAAAGATTCCAAAAAGACCGCAGCGCTTACGATAAAAATCATTCAGGCGGCGGCAAGTGACGCGAAACCTCCGCTTTCTTTTACGCCTCCGCCTCCGCGGAGGCGTTGTTCTTTGGGTGCGGCCAGCGGCAGCAGGCATTTCCGGTCGGTTGCGGGCTGTAATCTCTTTTCCGGGTTTCTTTTCTATCTAAAAATGGGTATAATTTCTATATCGGCTTCGCGCGCGCCCGTACGTACGAAGCTACCCCAATATAAGGAGTCCGGTTTATGAAGAAACTGCTCGGTTTTTTATTTGTTTCATCCCTGCTGGTGCTGGCCGGGTGTCATTCCCAACCCAAAGAATCGCCTTACAACCGTACCGACAATAAACAAGATTACGAACGCCTGCTGCGCACACATATTTTTGCCGCGTGCGAAAATATCGGCAAACCCTATGCCACCTATTCGCTGGCCACGTTAAACAAAAGGCCGTCCGACGATAACCCGTATTACAAAGTAACGTTTTTCAATGGGCCTTGCAAAGGCAAAGTGCTTTGGACAAAAGACGTTTTATTAAAAACCGCTCCCGTAGGCGCCGAGCCCTTGCCCAAAGGGACCATTTTATTGCGTAACTTTTGGAACCCGCAAGAACCCTATGACCAAGAAAAAACCGACCGCTGGCATATCGGCGTAGTGTCGAGCTCGGAACGCTTGGATAAAGGCATTGTGGACCTGGAATTCCCGCGCGACAGCAACGACTTTATGCCCGCACGCGAAGGGGTATACCTGCACAACGTGCGCTATATTACCAAACCGGAAGTGCAAGATATCCGCACTTTCCTGTAAAAAAGGATGAATTTTATGAAAATGAAACACTGGATCGCTTGTTTGCTTTGTCTGTTCTGCCCGTTTGCGCTGCAAGCCGCGCAAGGGGACCCCATCAGCCTGGAAACGCTGATTATCGACGTTCCCACCGCCGAAGCGCTGGACCGCTACCAGGCCTCTTTTCTTACCCGCGCCTACGACCACGGCACCGTTATGGAAAGCATCGATTTTGGCGTCTATCCGCGCATTAACATCGGCGTAAGCATCGCCGCGCACGAATTAGTCGGTTCGTCCGACGACGTACGCGTGCTGGACCCGGATTTCCAAGTAAAATGGAAAATCTACGACGGCAGCCTTTACCTGCCGGCCATCGCCATCGGCTACGACGGCCGCCGCTACGGTTATGGCTACGACGAAGAACGCTTTTACAGCGATACGGACGAATACCTGGATAACCGCAAAGGCGGCTACATCACCTTCACGCGGGAAATCATCGTCCCCGGGCTTAACGCCACGGCCGGGCTGAACTTTTCGGATTTTGACTGGAAAGAACTCTACTGGTTTACCGGTATGTACTACACGATAGCGGACAAAATCGGCTTGTTGGCGGAATGGGACAACATCCGCAACGTGCGCGACTCCCGCCTAAACCTGGGTATGCGTTTTTACCTGCATCCTTCTTTGGCGCTGGACGCCGCCGTGCGGCGCGTCGGCCGCGGCGACGAAAGCGAACGGATTTTGCAAATCCGCTACGTTACCAATTTTTAAGAGGTCACTATGAATCAGCCTACCGCCGCACAGCCTAAAGCACAATTTAACCGCAGGACGATTTTTATTAAAAAAAATCTCCAAATCCGCTATATGATGCTGATGATTATGAGCGTCCTGTGCGGGCTGGCCATTATGACGTTTGAACTGACCGCCACCCTAAACGAGTTGTTTGACAAATATCCCGTGCTGGTACAGCCCATTTACGACCAATTCCTGCCGGTGGCCGCTTCGTTTTTTTACAAAATTGCCATTTACTTGCTGTTTGTGGTAATTATCTCGGCCATCTTGTCGCACAAAATGGCGGGGCCGGTATACCGCTTTGAGCAAACGTGCAAAGCCATTGCCAAAGGGGATTACTCCCAGCGGGTGCACTTGCGCAAAGGGGACCAGCTGATGGAATTGCAGGACGAATTTAACAAAATGATGGACCGTATAGAAGCGGACATCAACAAAAATAAACCGTCATAACGGGGGGTGTATGAAACGAATTACCGCGCTTTTGCTGGCAGTTTTATTGGGTGCGCCGGCGGCGTTTGCGCAAAAAGAATACGGGCTAAAATTCTCCAGCTTAATCAACGACAACCTAACACTTGAAAACGCCATCCGCCTGGGATTGGAAAACAGTTCCGAATTTTTAACCGCCAAACAAGACATCATCATCGCGGAGCAAAAAGTAAGCGAAGCCAAGTTCCGCTATTTGCCGCAATTTTCGCTGCAGGGAACCGCCACCTTGTACGATTTGGATTACCCGATGGTCCTGCCGGATTCGGTGGCAAACCGCTTTTTGCCGGGTAACGGCCTGTATGGGGAAAAGGACCATTTTTACGGCGTGGGCGTTACCGCCACGCAATACCTGTACACGGGCGGACGCATCAGCGGGACGCTTCGGATGGCCCGCGCCAACCTCAAACAAGTACAAAGCCGCTACGAAATCGTCAAAAATCAAGTAGTACTCAACATCAAAAAAGCCTTTGCCAATTTGCTCTACGCCCAACACAACGCCAAACTGACGCAGGAAGTGTGGAACCTGGCCGAAAAATGGTACGCTAAACCGTCGGGCGATTTGTGGACCCAAATCCGCATCCGGGCTTTAATGGCCGATTTAAAAAGTTCCCGCAACCAAGCGGAGAGCGAACTCAAAAAAGCCCAGCTGGCCATGTTGGTTAATTTAAACAAAGAGCTCAACGCCCGCATTACCATCAAAGGCAACTTCTCCCCCGTCAAAACCGACTGGGACCTGCCCCATATGAGCCTGCGGGCGATGGAATTCCGCCCGGAATTAAAATCCGCCATTTACGCCTTGGAAGCCGACAACATCGCCATTGACCTGGCCCTTTCCAAACGCTACCCGGACGTGATTTTAAACGCCTCTTATGAAAAACTGGGCGAAGACAGCCTCGAGGATGTAAACAAGCAAGTTTCGCTGGCGGTGCGCTTGCCGATTCCGTATAATTTTTCGGAACAGTTAACCGAAAAAAAAGCCGGCCAGCAAAAGAGCGCTTTGCGCCGCGCCGCGATTGAAGACAAAATCCGCGTACAAGTAGCCGAAAGTTTTGAAAATATGCTTTTCTGGCAGAAAGAAGTATTGGACCGCCAAGCCGCCTATGACGATTTAAACCAACTGCTCTCCCAGGCGTCTAAGAACCAACCCAAAACGGGCACCGCCCCGCTGGAAGGGTTGCAGGATTACCTCAAATCCGCCCAAGGATATTTCCAAGCCGTACGCAACAACCATACGGCCAAGGCCGAATTGGAATGGGCCATCGGCCAGGATTTAGAATGACCGCCCGCTGGCGCCGCGCCGTTTGCGGCTGGGCAGCGGTGCTTGCCCTGGGCTTTTTAGCAAGCCCAGCCGGCGCGATACCCGCCCAAACGGACGACGAAATTCTGCGCGACTTTATGTGGGGCCGTTTCACTTCCATCCCCGCAGAGAAACGCCCTAAAATTGGGCTGGCGCTTTCGGCCGGCGGCGTGCGCGGGTTTGCACACGTAGGCGTGCTGGAAGTGCTGGACAATGCGGGCGTGCCGATTGACCGGATGGCGGGCACGTCGATGGGGTCGGTGGTGGGCTCCTTGTATGCAGCCGGGCTGCCCACGGAAAAGCTGTGGGAAATCAGCAACCATTTGTCGATGAAGCAAATCACCCCGGATTTTAACGTGATGGGTTTATTCCGCTTTTTGTTTGCCAGCAAGCTGCCTTCTTCGGCTAACCTGGTCAACTTTTTCCACGAACAAATCGGCGATATGCGTTTTGAAGATTTAAAAACGCCGTTTACGTGTTCGGCAATGGACGTTAAAACCGGTGAACGGGTGGTGTTTAACTCGGGCCCGCTGGCCATTGCCGTACGCGCCAGCATGAACATCCCCGGCGTATTTGAGCCCGTGCAATACCGCCACCGCGCCTTGGTAGATGGCGCCGTGGTGGATTATCTGCCGGTGGAAGCCGTCAAATTAATGGGGGCCGATTATGTGATAGCTTCCGTCACGCCGCCGGATTTTGCTTCCACCACGCCGCAGTCCGTGGCGGCCTATTTGCTGCGCGTAGGGGACGTGCGCGGCGCGGCGATGATTGAAGAATCTTCCCAAAAAGCCAATTTCGTTATTACCAACCGCGTGCTGGACACAGGCACCCTGGAGTTAGACAAACTCCATAAAGCCGGCGAAGTAGGCATCAAAGAAGCCAACCGCCATTTAGGAGAATTGCAGGAAGACATCCTGCTCTTTACATTACCCTATGTATTTAAACCATAATTTACTTTTAGTCCTTGCCGGGGTATTATTATTGGGCGGCTGTTCGGCCACCCAAACGGGTATTTTGGGCTTGGCCCCGGCGGGAGACCGCAAAGAATATGTACAGGCGCGGGATTTGTATTCCGACGGAAATTACACCCAAGCCATAGAACATTTGTCCGACTATATTTACAAAACCAAAAACGTCAAACGCCGCGAAGCGCGCGCCTACCGGCTGTTAGGGATGAGCTACGAGCAGCTGGGCCAACTGAGTAAAGCCCTGGAAGTATATTTGGAAGCGTTAGAATTTCACCCCAACAATGTCCCGTTGCTTTTGGCCGCGGCCGATTTGTACCAGCGCACCGATTTGATTGATCAATCCATCGAGCTCTACGAACGCGCCCTCGCCCAGGAACCCAATAACCTGGAGGCCTTGTCCGGCCAAGGGAACAATTACAGCAAAATGGGGTTTTATTCCCGGGCCCGGTTTTTCTACGATAAATTTTTTGAACTCAATCCCGCCGCCCAGCCGCTTTACCGCGCCCGCTACGCCGAAACCTTCCTGCGCCAACGCAATTATAAAGACGCCTTCATCCACATTACGATGGCCTTGGCGGAAGATAATTCCTCGCCGGATTTTTGGCTGCTCAGCGCCAAAGCCGCCCGCGGGCTGGGCCGCCCGCAGGACGCCCTGGCCGATATAGACACCGCCTTACTGCTGGCCCCCGGCCGCCGGGATTTGCTGGCCAATAAAACCCTCTGGCTCTACGAGGCGGGCCGCTACGAGGACTCTATCCGCACCGCTCAAAAAATCCTAAAGCAGGACCCGTCCAACCAGCTGGCCCTGTTGGTAACAGCAATGGACGAGTATTATTTAGGCCGCAAAAAAGACAGCCGCCGCCATATGCAGGCTGTCTTAAAAGGGGAACCCGATACTTTTGCCGAACGCGTAGCCGAAAAGCTCGTCCAACAACTGCATTTTTAAAGGGAATGCCCCTCCCCAAACAAATGTTTTGTATGACAAACTCACAACCGTTCCGGCTTTATTGCAGAGCGGTTTTTTCAATTAAGTAAAAAATACTTGCCGCCGGCGATATCAAAGTCCTGCTTGCCGACTGTCCGGCACAAGGCAATGGCTTTATCAACCTTAGCATAACACCAATGTTTGCCGTGATAGGAATCACTGCCGGCATTTTGCAAGTGAAATTCTAAAGAGGGATATACATTCGTCACTCGTGAATGTGCAAAACACGTACGCACTGTATCCGACCCGGCGCCTTTGCACTCATATCTAAAATACTTACCCATTGAATTTACCTGAATATCCAGCAAACTTAAATCATCCGTATAAGTTCCGTTAGCCATATAATAAATTTCCTGCGCGTCCGTAATGGCTTTGAGAACCGTTATTCCTTCCATCAGTCGCGCCTTTCCGACAGCTTTTTCGTATTGTGGAAGCGCCACCGCCGCCAAAATGCCAATGATTAAAACGACCACTAACAGCTCTATTAGCGTAAATCCGGCGTTTTTCCCCGCCGGGTGGGTTTTTTGATAAATTTTGTTCATAGCCAAAATTTATCAAAAAAAAAAACAAATCAACCCCCTTGCCGGGGGCAGGCGCACTGCCTCGGACATGGTTGCGTCAGATACGGTGCTTACGCCAAAAGGGAACAACTAGTTGAGGATGTTTCTGCCAAGGGGTGAGCCGCCCCTCCCCTTCCTTTGCCCGTTAATATGACTAGTGGAGCCACGCGGTTTCTGTGCGGTCGCACTGTTCAAAAAGGAAAGTTGTTTCCGCTTTGTCGTGGTCGTGGCCGTGGCCGTTGCTGTTTAACCGGCCCTTTAGCCCCGTCTATAAAAAGCCTTCCAAGCGGATTAGAAATTTTATTGTTTGAGTGCGGGGAACCCGCACGAGTTATAAAATTTCCCGCTGGGAAGTGATTTTTATGGGGCCCTGGGCCGGCGCTCTTTTTCGCCCTTTTTCTGGCGCCAGAAAAAGGGCACCCCGAGCCGGGGTTCCCCACTCTATACCCGTTAACACGACTAGCTGGGCCACACTGTTTTTGGAATGTCGCGCCCTACCGCAACGGCCTTCCAGGCCGCGGAGCGCTGCCTCGGACAGGGTTTTGCAAAATACGGTACTTACGCAATTAGGGAACAACTTGTTGTAAATGTTCTCGGCATCGAGCCGCCCCTTCCCGCGCAAACAGTTCGGATATACCTGCGTCTGCAAATAAATAAAAGCCCCACTCTCAAAAGAGCGGGACTATAGACCCAAATGTTTTCCTTTAGGGTTTGGGCACAAACGGTTTGCGGTCGGCCTTTTTATCGCTGGGCAAAATTTCAATTTCGTCCACAAGCAAGGAAGGCACCACCAGCGAATAATCGCGGAACTCGGGGTCCTGCGTGAAAGACAACCGGGCGTCATCCCCGGCGGCCAGGATATCCCGCAGGGAACGGGTGCTCAATTCGCTGATTTTTAAGCCGAAAACAGGTTCGCGGCGGCCGTCTTTCGTGTAAATGCGTTCCGCCACATTGACCACATTGTCCGTACCGCGCTGGCCGGAGGGAAACTCTTTTAAAATGTAGCAATAATCCAACTCTAATTCCCGGCAGCGGGCCAAGAGTTTATCTTCCATTTCCTGCTGCGTAAGCGGCGCTTTAGCCTGTACAAACACATTTGTCAGCGCTTCGCGCGGCAGTGTATATCCGTTCATCCGGGCGTGCCCGTTGCTGGGCTGCCCTTGGCTGGCAGAACGGCGCGAAAGCGGCAGCTGGTGCAATTTGCCGCCGGAAACAACGGTCAAATCCTGCGCTTGTACGCCTTCGTCATCCACGGGCATAAAACCGGCCAGCGGCACCCCGTTGTATTCACGCTGGAGCGGTTTATCGTATACATCCACCACATTGCTCATCACGCGCATACCTGTTTTATCGCGGAAAGCTCCGGCGGTAGGGTCATTTTCCCGCTGGGAAGAAAGAAGTGGTTTTACGTTGCGTACATTTTTAACCAACAGCCGGTTGATAAAATCCGCCGCGGCCGATGGCGTCAGCAAGACCGGGCCCAAATACGGTTCCGCTTTTTGGGCTTGATACAGCTGGGCTGCCTCTTGCAAAAGCTGGGCGGTTTGTTGCTGCACGTTTTGTTTTTCGGCCTGCCAGTCCTGCGGCAGCTGAATCTCCCGCCGCAAGGACTCCCGGTATCCGGCTTGGTTGCGCATCTGGGCGAACAAAATCACATAGCGGGAAGGCTGCGCATACTGATAAAAGCCGCCGTTGCTGTTTAGGTAATAAAAATCCCGCTGTATCATACACAAAGAAGCGCTGAAATCTTCCAAGTAGGAAACCCCCTCCCCTTGGGCGGAAAGCGTTTTTGCCCACGCTTGCATTTCTTCCCGCGGCAAAGCGGAAAAGGGCGGTATTTCTTCCACAAAAGAGCCTTGCGGCGCGGACGCGAAATCGGGCCAATTATTCGTAATGTTTTTTTGGCGTTTATAGGCTTGTTTCTTTTCGTACATTTCGGACGCATTCAAATAGCCGTGGTCCGTCAGCTGCCACAGCCCGTGGCGGATGCCCCAATAGCTCTGGGGCACGGCGGATTGCCCGACGGGCGCATAGCGGGATTGGTCTTCGGTAAAGCCCATACTGTCGTTTTGGGGAGAACCGGCTGCCAGTACGGCCTGCCCCCTTAACCGTTGATACGGCTGGGCCTCTCTGTCATCCAGTTTGCCAAAAGACGCGCTTTCACACAAAACGGAAAAATTTTCCAGCTGGTAGGCCAAATAAAACGGCTTCGGCCCGTTTTTAACGCGCAATTCTTTTAACGAGCGATCCATTTCGTCCTTCATCGCGCGGAAATACATATTGTCCGGCAAGGGGGCCGCCTCCAACGCCAGGCCGCCGCTTACCAATAGAAAAACCAGAAAAATTTTTTTCATTTGTTACCTCCTTTTTTATCGGCGGACGGCGGCGGCAGCACCGGGGGTTTGTAGCTGTTCTTGTAGGTTTTTTCAATTTCCAACGCTTCCAACAACACGCTGGGCGCAATCGCCGATACGGGCACCCAGCCGGATTCGGCCCCGCACGAACCGTTGAATACGGCGTAATCGTCGGCGGCGGCCAGCACCTTATTAAAGCTGACCAAGGGCGTACCCACCATATCGGCGCCGCGCACGGCTTCTTTGCGGCCATCCGGGTACAAGCGGTAAACCAGCGTCGGCTCCAGCTTAAAGGCCTGGGGCGCATAGGTGCCGGTTTGGGTGAAACCGCCGGATAAATCTTCAATAATAAAGCCATACGGTTTGCCTTGGCGTTTGATTTCGGCAAGCAGCATTTCTTCCAATTGTTCATACGGCACCGTTTCGGAGGCAATCACCCGCGTGTTGCCCATACGCGCGACGGGGCGGCGGCCCGCCTGTGCGCGGCCGTGTCCGTTGGATTTGGGAAACCCTTTAATGGGGCTGCTGCTCATTAAGAAATTTTTAAGCACCCCTTTATCCACCAGCGTCACGGGGCGGGCTTTTACGCCTTCGTCGTCATATTCATAAAATCCGCGCAGGGGCACTCCGTCAAAATAAGCCAAGGTGGCGTCATCTACAATGGTTAAAAGAGGCGATACGACCGGCTGGCCCACCTTATCTGTAAAGGTTTTGCCAAAAGCGTCGTCTTTTTGGCGGAAGCCTTCCACCCGGTGGCCCAGTACTTCGTGCACAAAAACGGCCATCGCGCGGTTTTTCAAAATAGCGGGGGCCGTCATCGGTTCGGCTTCGGGCGCCTGGGAAAGCGTCTGCAATTCGGCCAACGATTTTTGCACGGCGGCCAAAAATTGTTCTTCGCTGGGCAGTTCGCTTTCTTTCAGCACGTCATACGCTTCGCTGCGCGTCAAATTCAGGCCATCGGCCGTTTGGCCGTCCAAGGTATAACTCAGCCGGGCATAGGCAAACGGCGTTTTAAGGCGCGTGCCGACCGAATCCACGAAATAACGGGACCCCTGGGAAACCGTAAACGAAAAAGAGCTGTCCAGCACAAAGGCGCTGCCTTGCACTTGTTCGGAAGCCTTCAGCAACAAGGCTTTGATACGCTCCAGGTCAAACGAAAGCGGGGCTTCGGTGCGGCAATAGGTGGATTTGGGTGGAAACACAAAGTCGTTGGAATCGTCGGAACGTTTGGCGGCGTTGACGCTGTCGGCCTGCACACGGCTGAAAGATTCCTGGGCGCGTTCGGCCGCTTCCTGGGTGGCGCGCCACACGGCCGTGCGGAAGGCTTTGCCGTCGCCGGATAATTCCGGCATAGTGTATTGCGGCTGGTAAAAATCATCGTAATCTATTTTTAAGGTGCGGGTATTATCCATTTTGGGGCTGCCGGCGCGGGCCATTACCTGCAAATAAGCATTTTGCTGTTTATCTTTCTGGGCGATCCCCCCTTCCGCCACGCTAAGCGCCTGTTCGTCCGTCTGCGTATAAGTGTAAGAAAGATAATAAATAGATGGTTTTTGCTTTTTGAGCGTTTTAAAACTGCGGTTTAGCTCCGTTTCCAAAAGCTGGATAGGCCGCTGGGCGGAAATATCGCACAGGCCCTGCGCGGCCAGCGGCAAACATCCCCCCAAGAGCAGTCCTGCTAAAAGGATTTTTTTCATAAAGCCTCCTTACATTAGGCGATAGCATAAAAATTGTAGCATAAAGAGCGGTTGGAGCAGAAGCTTAAAAAATGGTAAGATATTATATCTTTACGCCGAGGTAGCTCAACTGGCAGAGCAACGGTTTTGTAAACCGTAGGTTGTGGGTTCGATTCCCATCCTCGGCTGTTTTTTCCGCTGGCAGGCGGATTTTTTATATCCTCCCCCCAAACTGCTATAATTTCTATATCCCTTTTATTAATGGAGAAAACAAGCAACAATGGAACCTGTAACAACAACCGTATCGATCGCTATGTGGATTGCCTTTTGGGTAATTGTACTGGCGGCTTTATTTGTGGATTTGGCGGTGCTTAACAAGCACCACGGCAAAGTAAGTATGAAAGAGGCGGCCGTAATGGTGTGCGCCTGGATATCGCTGGCGGCGCTGTTTGGCGGCGCCATTTGGCTGGTGGAAGGGCCGCGCCACGCGCTGGAATTTTACACGGGCTATGTGCTGGAGTATTCGCTGTCGGTGGACAATATGTTCGTGTTCATTATGATTTTCACCTACTTTGCCATCCCGCATAATTTGCAGCCCAAGGCTTTGCTGTGGGGTATTTTAGGGGCCGTTGTGCTGCGGTTTGTATTTATTTTCCTGGGCGTAAAATTGATTTCGATGTTCTCGTGGACGATTTACGTTTTCGGCGCGCTCCTTATTTTTACGGCGGCCAAAATGCTCTTGCAAAAAGAGGACGATAATTTTGACCCCAGCCAATCGTTTGTGCTAAAAGTGCTCAAAAAGTTTATGCCGCTTAAAACCGATTACCACGGCGAAAACTTCTTCGTGCTGGAAAACGCCAAACGCTACGCCACCCCGCTGTTTGCGGCGGTATTGGTGATTGAAATGTCGGACCTTATCTTTGCGGTGGACTCTATCCCGGCGGTGTTATCCATTACGCAGGATACATTTTTGGTGTATTCGTCCAATATCTTTGCCATTATCGGGCTGCGTTCCTTGTATTTCCTGCTGTCGGGGATGGCGGGCAAATTCCCGTACCTCAAATACGGCATTTCGGTCATTTTATTCTTTGTGGGCGTAAAAATGCTGATTTCGCACCATTTCAAAATTCCGGTTACGGCGTCGTTGGGCGTGATTGTGGGGATTTTGGCCCTGTCCATTTTGGCAAGCAAGTTTTTCCCGCCCAAAGAAGCCTAGGGCTGGACAGAACGGACTTTTATTTACTAGAATATAAGGACCAAATTTAATTCAGTTATAAGGAAGGAAACTATGGCGTATAAATGTGCAGTGTGCGGCAAAGCCCCGGTATCCGGCGGCTCTTACAGCCACTCTAATATGAGAACCAAAAGAAGCTTTAAACCGAACCTCCAGAAGCAAAAAGTAGTCTTGGACGGCAAAACCCAGACTGCCTACGTTTGCACTGGCTGCATCAAAAGCGGTTTGGCCAAAAGACCCACCAAATAAGTTATCTTTTTTGGACGAAACAGCCCGTGCTTATTCCTTAGTGCGGGCTTTTTTATTAAGAGGGGAGGCCTTGCTTTGACCAAACGTTTTCTATTGCTCGTTCTAACCGGATTATTGGCTGTTTCGTACGCGCGCGCGGAAGAAACCGCCCCGCAGGAAGTGGACCCAAACGGCCCGTGGATGATTTGCAACGTGGCGGTAGATGGGCTAAAAAACATCCGCACCAAAACCGTTACCAAAGCCTCTCATTCCAAGAAAGGAGAGCTATACGAACGTTTTACCATTTCCGATGACATCCGGGATATCTCCGCTTTGGGCAACTTCGACCAGGTGGAAATAGACATCTCCCCGATGGCCGGCACCCGCACCGACAAAGAAACCGGCGAAGAATACCCCTGCCACCGCTTGACGTACCTCGTCAAAGAAAAACCGATTTTCGACCGCCTGACTTACGAAGGGCGCAAACACTTGGGCAAAGGCGCCATCACCCAGGCGATGACGCTGAAGCTAAAGGACCCTTTTAACGAAGCCAAACTGCAAGCGGACCTGGACCGCATTAAAGCCAAATACGCCGAAAAAGGCTACATCAACGCCGACGTAAAATACGAGCTGACGCAAAACGACGACCTGGGCATCGTAAACGTAAAACTCATCATCAACGAGGGCGACCGCGTCCGCGTGAAAGCGGTCAATTTTACCGGGGAAGAACCCCCCGAACTGCCCACGGAAAAAATCCTTAAAAAAGCGTCCAACCGCCCCGGCAAAGTCTTTAAACCGCAAAATTTGCAGAAAGATTGGGTCAAAATGACACTCTACGGCCGCAACGAAGGGTATTCCGAATTTACCCTTTCCGCCCCCAATATCGAAATGAACGAGGATAAATCCGAGGCCACCCTCACTTACGAATTAACCGAGGGCGAAAAAGTGGATTTCGGCACCGTAGCGTTTGAAGGCAACAACGTGTTTACCCCGGAAGAACTGCAAAAACAAGTCTTCTTCCGCGACGGGCACCTCTACAACCAAAAGGATTTCGACGATACCATCACCGCCATCCAGGAACAATACGCCAACAAAGGCTACCTGCAAGTGCGCGTAAACCCCGTCAAAAACATCGAAAACGGCAAGTTAAACATCACGTTTGACATTTCCGAAGGGCACATTTTCTATATCGACCACGTGGACGTAACCGGCTACGAAAATACCAAAAAATACGTCTTCACGCGCGAGCTGTCCATCCACCCCGGCGATTTGTACGATAACGAAAAAATCCGCCGCAGCCAAACCAAAATTTTAAACTTGGGCTTCATCAACGACGTGCAGATTGACCTCCAACCCACCGCCGACCCGCAAAAAGTGGACCTGGGCTTTAACATCGTGGAAGGCCGCCCCGGTATGTTTACGGCCGGCTTGGCGATGAGCTCTATGGACGGCCTGTACGGCGAAATTTCTATTAACCATATGAACTTGTTCGGGCGGGCGCAGCGGCTGTCTTTACGCACCTTGTTCGGTAAAGAAATTTTGGACTACACCGTCAGCTGGTCCACCCCGTGGATTTACGACAAGCCGACTTCTTTGGGCGTAGATTTGTTTAACACGCGCCGCTACCGTTCGTTCGCCACCGAAAACCAAGCCTATACCGAAAAACGCCTCGGCGGACGCATCAAGGTAGGCCCGCGCTTTAACGATGACATCTACCAGCTCTCGTTTGGCTACTCGCTGGAAAACATTGATATTTACGATATTGACGAACGGTTCGTCTGCCAACCGGGGCAAGATCCGTCTACGTGTATTGCCAAAGGGGATACGAATATGTCCACCCTCAGCGCCGATTTTGCCATCGACACGCGCGACAACATTTGGGACCCCACCCGCGGATGGCGCAACTCCATCGGCCTGGCTATTGCCGGCGGCCCGATCGGCGGCGATTTGGATTTGTGGTACTTAAACGCCCGCTCCATTTACAATCATACCGTGTGGAATGTGGGCGGCAACTACCCGATTGTATTTGTGCTGTCCAACAAATTCGGCTCCGTACAGGCGTACGGCCGCACGGACGAAGTGCCCCCGTATGAAAAATTCTTCCTGGGCGGCGCCGACACCATCCGCGGCTACGAACGCGCGGGCGAAGTCGGCCCCGAATACGGCGGCGATATGTACTACGTGATGAACGCGGAACTGCGCTTCCCGCTGGCGCGCGAAGGCCGGCGCAATATGGCGCAGCTGGCGCTGTTCTTTGATTTGGGCAACTCGTGGAACAAATTTGACGATTTGGAATTTTCGCTGGGCCCGGACGAAAACCAGTTTAAAGCGGGCGTAGGCGTGGGCTTGCGTTTTACGACGCCGTCCTTGCCCATTCGCATCGACTGGGGGTACGGCCTCAACCACAAGAGCGGAGAGGACCGGTCCCACTTCTACTTCAACATTTCCAATATGATGTAGGGGGCGTATGAAAAAGCTGTGGCTGTTGGTGACGGTTGTTGGGTTAGCGGCGCCGCTGAGCGCGCAGGAAACTTCCGCGGATAAACTCTCCGCCGAAGAAGCCGCCGCAGTGGCCGCCATTTTGGCCAAAAACGCCGCCCAGCAGGCGGACGATAAAATCGTCCTGCCGGAAGAAACCAAAAAACAAGCCTTCGATGAGGTCAACCCGCCTGCCGTCGGCCAAACAGCTTCCTCCGCGGGGAACACGCCGTCCGTTTCCGCCGCCGGTACCCCCCCAGCACAACCGGCGCCCGCTGCACAACCGGCCGCCGCGGCAGCCCCCCAAACAGCTGGGGCTCCCCACACCGCCAATTTACCGGACGAAGAAGAGGACGATACCCCCGCCGGGCAGCCGCAAAAGTGCTTAACGGTGGCGTACATCGATATTGACGAAGCGTTCAACGAGCACCCGCGCACGATTGCCGTAAAGGAACAAATCCGGCTGAAGATTTTATCGAAGGAAGAAGAAGTCCGCGGAGCCAAAGAGCTGATAGAAGTGCTGGAAGAAGAAAACAAACGCCTCGCCGCGCAAGTGCGGGAGCGCAAACCGTTCTACGAGCGTATTGTAGTGGAACCGCAGCCGCTGCTGCCCAAGATAGAAGAAAGCGCCGACTCCCTTTTACTAGGCAATTTGCTCAACCGGCTGACGTTTTCGGGCGCGGAAATTTTATCCACCAGCCCGCTCAACACGCCGGCGGAACTGGACGATTTGACAGCGCGCATTGCGGCCAATAAAAAAATTATTGCAGAGCGCAGCTTTTTTATTGATAATTATAAATATAACACGCGCGAAGAAATTTTAAAGCTGGAAAAGAAAGAAGTAAACGAAATTTTAAAGGATATCTATACCGAAATTAAATCGTTCGCCAAAAAAAGAAACGTCGGCGCGATTGTTCGGAAAGATGAACTCCTTTATGGAGAAAAGCCGGTCAATGTCACCAACGATTTCATTAACCGGCTCAAAAAAGCTAAAAAATACCGCAAACGCGGAAACTAGAGGCCCAAAATATGCTTAACCTAACCCTGGCTGATTTAGCCCGCATTACCGGCGCCGAAACCGCCGCCGCAACGGAAGTAACCATCCGCGAGCTTTGCTCGCTGGAAGATGCCCGCGAAGGAGGTATTTGCTACTTAACCTCCCTGGATAAAACCGATTTATTAAAAGATTTAAAAGCCTCCGCCCTCATCGTGCCGGAAGCGGCCAAAGGCAAAGAACTCCCCTTTTCCGGCGCGTTGCTCTACGCCAAAAACCCCGAATGGGCCTTTATTTTGCTGATGAAGTACGTAGACGCCCAACACCCTAATTATACGCCCGGCATCCATCCTACGGCCGTCATCAGTCCGTCGGCCAAGCTGGGGGCGGATGTATCCGTGGGCGCGTACACCGTAATAGAAGACGGCGTAACCGTAGGCGATGGGACGGTCATTTTTCCGCAGTGCTATGTGGGCAAAAATGTATCCATCGGCAAAAGCTGCCGGATTTATCCGCAAGTCGTCATCCGCGAAGACTGCGTGCTGAAAGATTACGTCATTTTGCAAGCAGGGGCCAAAATCGGCTCGGACGGATTTGGTTTTACGTTCCACGACGGACGCCACCAAAAAATCCCGCAAATCGGCAATGTGGTGCTGGGCAACGATGTGGAAGTGCAGTCCAACTCCTGCATTGACCGCGCCAAAATTTCCAGCACGTATATTGGCGACAACACCAAAATAGACAACTTGGTCCAAGTGGGCCATAATGTAAAAGTAGGGATGAGCACCATTATGTGCGCCCAGGTGGGTGTAGCCGGCACGACCGACATCGGCAACGGCGTTATTTTGGCCGGGCAGGTGGGGTTGGCCGGACATATGACCATCGGCGACCGCGTGCAAATTGGCGCGCAGTCTGGCGTCATTTCGTCCATTCCGGCGGGGCAAGTATACTTTGGGTATCCCGCTATGCCCCAGCGCGAAGCGTTTAAACAGCAAGCGGTGCTGCGTAAACTGCCGGAAATGTATAAGGAATTCCGCGCGCTTAAAAAACAAGCCGACGAAATGAACCAATTATCGTTTTTTGGAAAAATAAAAAAATTGTTAGGATTTTAAGTATGAGAAAAACGCTTTCTTCCCCCGCCGTCGTCAGCGGTATCGGCCTGCATACGGGCGTGCCCGCCACGATGACGTTTAAACCCGCCGAAAACGGCATTACTTTTTTGCGCACGGATATCCCTGGCGCCCGGCCGATTGAAGCCCTGGCCCGCAATGTGGGTTCTACCCTGCGCGGCACCAACTTAAAGAATGAAACGGCGGAAGTCTGCACCGTGGAACACGCTTTATCGGCCTTGCACGCTTTAGGCATTACCGACGCGGCGGTGGAAATGGACGGACCCGAACCGCCGGTAACCGACGGCGCAAGCGACGTATACGTGGCCGCTTTGCAAAAGGCGGGCCTGAAAGAATTGGCGTCCGAGCAGCCGCTTTTAAACATCAAGCACAAAATCACCTACACCAGCGGCAACATTTCCTATTCGGCCGAACCCGCCGACAAATTAACAATGACTTTCCTGTTTTTGCATAAACATCCGCTGGTCAGCCGGCAGGAATTCACGCTGGAATTTACGCCGGAAAATTACATCCGGGAAATTGCCCGCGCACGCACCTTTGGGTTCGAAGAAGAACTCGCCTTCTTAAAGGCGCACGGGCTGGCCAAAGGCGGCAATTTGGAAAATGCCGTCATCGTCGGAAAAGATAAATTCATTAACGAACTGCGCTACCCGGACGAACTGGTGCGCCATAAAATTTTAGACCTGGTGGGCGACTTAAGCCTAACCGGGCGCAAACTGCCGCCGCTTAAAATTACGTGTGCTTGCGGCGGGCACAAACACAATGTTATTTTCGCCAAAATTCTGTTGGCAAATTCGGAGGACAAATGAGCGCGAAATCCGCCAGCTTAAAAGAGTTTCTTACGCTTCCCGCGCAAGTAACATACGATAAAGAACATATTATGCGCAATATTCCCCACCGCGACCCGTTCCTGCTTGTGGACGAAGTACGCGAGCTGGAACCGAACCGCAAATATGTAGGGATCCGCCATGTACGGGCGGACGAATATTATTTTAAAGGTCATTTTCCGGGGCGGCCGGTAATGCCGGGCGTATTGGTAATAGAAAGTATGTCCCAGGCCTTCGGCGGGGCGATTATGAGCCGCACCGTCGGGGAAAATAGGGGTATTCCTTTGTTTTTAAGTATCGAAGAAGCCAAGTTCCGCGGAATGGTGCAGCCCGGCGATACGCTGGAAATGCCCATTGAAGTGCTGCGGCTGGGCAAAATATCCAAAATCTATGCGGAAGCTTACGTGAACGGCAAGTTGTGCGCGCAAGCCACCCTCAACTTCATCTTAGGAGAAACTTCCCATGTCTAACATTCACCCCACGGCTATTATAGATCCGTCCGCTAAAATTGATCCGTCCACCGTCGTCGGGCCGTATACCATTATCGGTAAAGACGTGGTCATCGGCAAAAACAACCACATTGGCCCCTATTGCGTGATTGAAAACACCACGATGGGCGATGGCAACGAGTTGATTGCCAGTTCGTTTATCGGCGTAAAGCCGCAGGATTTGTCTTATAAAGACGAACCCTCCCGCGTAACAATGGGAAACGGCAACAAAATCCGCGAATGCGTGACCATTCACCGCTCCACCAAGCTGGATTGCCCCACCTCTATTGGGGATAACTGCCTGCTGATGGCAAACTCCCACATTGCGCACGACTGCCACCTGGGCAACAATATCATCATCGCCAACAGCACCGGCGTAGCCGGGCACGTGGTGGTGGAAGACCGCGTAGTAATGTCGGGGATGGTGGGCATTCACCAATTTGTACGCGTGGGCACGATGGCCATGCTGTCCGGCGGGGCGATGCTGCCGCTGGATATTCCCCCCTATTGCATTGCCCAAGGGGAACGCGCCCGGCTGGTGGGGTTGAACCTGGTGGGAATGCGCCGCGGCGGTTTGTCGCGCGAAACGATTATGGCCATCAAACACGCGTTTAAGCTGATGTTCCGCAGCGGCAAACGCCTTCAAGACGCCATGAACGAGCTGGAAGCCACCCACCCCTGCAAAGAAGTACAGCATATGATTGATTTCTGCCGTGCGTCCAACCGCGGGGTTGCTTCGGCCAAGCTCAAAATGCACGAAAATGACGACTAAAAAAATCGGCCTGATTGCCGGCGAAGGGAAAATGCCCGTCTACATCGCCCAAAAAGCGGCGGCCAACGGGTATGAAGTATACGTCGCCGGCGCCAAAGGCAACGCCAAAGAAGAAGACTTTAAATCCTGCGCCCGCGTGTTCCAGTCGTTCCGGCTGGGGCAGCTGGGCGCGGGGATACGCTTCTTTAAAGAGCACGGCGTCACCCGCGTGGTGATGGCCGGGCGCGTGCAGCACACGTCTATTTTTTCCAACTTAATGCCGGATTTGCGAGGCGCCAAGTTTTTGGCTTCTTTAAAAAATATGCAAACCAAAAACATCCTTTCGCGCGTGATGGACGAATTTAAAAAAGACGGTATTGAATTTGAAAACTCCGCCTTATTCCTGGAAGATTTTATGCCCCAAAAAGGCGTTTTGTCCGTCCGCACCCCCACGCCGGAGGAAGAACAAGCCGCGGCCTTTGGCTACAAAATTGCCAAAGCGATTGCCGCGCTGGACATCGGCCTTACGTGCGTCGTCAGCCAGAACGCCGTCATTGCCGTAGAAGGGATGGAAGGCACCGACCGCTGCATCCTGCGCGCGGGAGAGCTGTACAAAACATCTGCCGATAAAAAATCCGCCGTGGCGGTGGTGAAAGTAGCCCGCCCGGACCAAGACTCCCGCTTCGACTTGCCCGTCATCGGCAAAGGCACGGTGGAAAGCCTGCACCAAGCCGGGTTTGGCGTACTGGCGTTTGAAGCCGGCAAAACCTTGGTGCTGGATTTGGAAGAAGTCATCGCATTGGCCGATAAATACAAGGTGTGTCTAATGGCTATTTAGCCGCCCACTCTTTTTACTCCCCCCGCCCGGGGGTTTTTTATTTTCAGCACCCCGCTTGGCTCCTTTTCAAAACAAGGGGATTTCTCCTCTGATTTCAGGTCTTTTCATTTCGCTTTCTTTATGATAGTATGTTAATAGGAAGTCTCTCGCCTAAGGACGGGAGAGCGTTCTATGTATTTTTACTAAAAAGAGGATTTTGAATATGACGAAAAGAACACCCATCATTGCCGGAAACTGGAAAATGCACAATACGCTTTCGGAATCCGCCGCTTTAATTACCGCGCTGACCAAAGCCGGAAATAAAAACCAGGTAGAAATTATCGTAGCCCCGTCCTACACGTCGCTGGCCAAAGTGGCCGAACTGGCCAAAGGGTCCGAAATCCAAGTAGCCGCCCAGGACGTACATTGGGAAGACAAAGGTGCCTTTACGAGCGCGGTGTCCCCCGTACAAGCCAAAGACGCCGGCGCCACCCACACCCTTATCGGCCACAGCGAACGCAGAAGCGTGTTCGGCGATACCGACGAAATTTTGAATAAAAAAGTAGCGGCCGCGCTGCGCCACGGGTTGACGGTCATCTTCTGCGTGGGCGAAACCTTGGAAGAACGCGAAGCCGGAAAAACCTTATCCGTCATTGAAGGCCAGCTCCAAAACGGCTTGAAAGATTTTACCGAAGAACAACTAAAAGGCCTCATCATCGCTTATGAACCCGTCTGGGCCATCGGCACCGGCAAAACCGCCACGCCCGACCAAGCGCAGGAAGTGCACGCCGCTATCCGCGCGTATTTGGCCAAGGCTTATTCCCAGGCGTTTGCGGACGCTACCCGCATTTTGTACGGCGGCAGCGTAAAAGACTCTAACGTAGACGAAATTATGGCCAAAGAAGATGTGGACGGCGCTTTGGTCGGCGGGCAGTCGCTCATCGCCGAAAAGTTCGCCCGCATTATTAACTTCAACTAACGAAAAGGAGTTTCGTATGAACGCTGCCAAACTGATTGACCATACGCTCTTAAAACCGGCCGCTACTCGGCAAGATATTCACCAGTTGTGCCAGGAGGCCCGGCAGTACGGGTTCTGCAGCGTTTGCATCAACCCGGTATGGGTATCTTATGCCAAGGAACAGCTGCAAGGGAGCGATGTAAAAGTTTGCACGGTCATTGGTTTCCCGCTGGGTGCCAATACGACAGCCGTCAAAACATACGAAACAGAGGACGCTTTAAAAAACGGCGCCGATGAAATTGATATGGTCATCAACATCGGCGCCCTAAAAGCGCAAGACTATTCAACCGTTTTGCAAGATATTCAAGCCGTGCGCCAAGCCTGCTTGGGGCACGTGCTGAAAGTGATTATTGAAACGTCGCAACTTACCGACGAAGAAAAGGTAAAAGCATGTGAACTCAGCGCCCAGGCGGGAGCGGACTTTGTAAAAACTTCCACCGGATTTACGGGCGGCGGAGCGACCGCGCCCGATGTGGCGCTTATGCGCAAATCCATTCCGTCCCAGATGCAGGTGAAAGCCTCGGGCGGGGTGCGTACGCGCGCGGATTTTGACGCTATGGTCGCCGCGGGGGCCACCCGCATCGGCGCCAGCAGCGGCGTAAAAATCGTAGAGGGAAAATGATAAATAATTGGGATATTATCTCCCGCATTGATTCGAAAGATCACAGCCTGCGTTACACCCTGGTAACGGACGGCACGGAACACGACGCCCGCCTGATAGCCAAAAAGCTGGAAGGCTATGTGCAACAGCCGCAGCCGGCTGTGGCGCCTTTTGTATACGCTTTTGAATTGCCAGCCGATTTGGACGAAGACACCTTGGAAAAAATCCGCACCGCTGTGCGGGAAGGCATCGAACAAACCAACAAGGTCAACCAGTTTGTACCAGGCGGTATTTTGGGTGATCCCTTGTTTAATGCGGAGGTTTCCAAAGAGGATAAATCTTTCCCCACTTTTGTCACGCTGGACCCTTCGGAAAGTTTCTTCCGAACCCCGCAAGCGCCGGAAAACGGCGGCGAAACGCCGACCCCGCCGACGGTGTCCGAAAATATCCCCACCACCCCTGCCCAGGAAACGGTAGCGGAATTGCAGGCCAAACATATTAACTTAGACGAAAAAGCCAATACGCTGGAATTGGAAAAACAAACGGTGGCTTCGGCGGCCCCGCAAGAAGCCGCCCCCCAGACGGAACCGTCCCACAACAAAGAAAAATCCAGCGAAATCACCATCAGCGACAAAGATATGCTCATCAAAGATATGGAAGGCACGCTGTTGGGGCAAATGCCGCTGGAAGACATCTTATCGGCCGAAACCAAATATGATATGTTTATGGATGTAGCCAACCCACAATTGGCCCAAAATTCACTCCAACAGCGGGAACAAAAGATGAGTTCCCTGGCCGACGGAAAAGACAGTTTGGAAGAATCCTTTAATATCTTTGAACAAAAACTCAAAGACCAAACCTGCTTTGTGGATTTGGAAGACTTAAACACCATTACGGACCGCTTATCCAAAAAGGATACGGATTTCCTTAAACACGCCGCTCCTCTCGCCGAAACGCCTGCGGCCCAACCAGCCGCCGCACCGGAAACCGCGCCGGCCGCACAGCCGCAAACCGATGCACCGAAAGAAGCCGCTCCAGCCGCACAGCCGCAAGCCGATGCAACGGAAGGAGTGGAAGATCCTTTTGAACAGATAGAAAAACAAGCGCTTCGGCAGCAAACGGTTTCTAACCTTCCGGCCGAAACAGACGTCCCGGCCGGCCCGGCAGAAGAACCGCAACCCGCTGCCGCCGCGGAAACGGAAGAAAAAGAGATGGACCAAATTTCTATCCCGCTGGCAGATCTGCAGGCCGCCCCGGCCGCGGAAGATGTTTCGTCTGCGGATGCGGAACAAACCGTACCCGCTATCGAGCAGATTTCCGTAAAACCGGCCGAGCAAGACAATGAACCGCTTAATTTGGGGCCGGCGCCGGAAGATGCTTCCGCAACCGCCTTTGAACATACCGCGCCGGGAGAGCTGCCCGAAGAAGTGGAATTGTTAAACACTATTGCACCCGGCCAGCACATCAAAACACCCGTTTCGGAAAATGCAAACGGGGACGATTTGCCGGAAATCACCATCCGCGGCCAAAAGATTGACTCGCTGGAAAAGACGTTTAACCTGGAAACGACTTTAAATACGGAAATTATGAAACATCAATACGAAAAGTCGTTCCACGACATTCAAACGCCCTCGGCTTCTAAGCCGGCTCCAGCCGCGCAGCCGCCGGCAAAACACTCAGCCGCGCCTGAAACCACTCAAAAAATAAAGCGTACGATATTTCGCTTAAAAGGGAAAAAAGAAACTGCGTCCGCACCGATGCCTACGCCTTCTTCAACCAATGTTTATCCAGGGGAACCTATTATGGAAGAAAATCAAGAACCGAAAACTACTTTTAGAATCAAACGTAAGACGGAGGCGGCACCGCAAGCGCCCGGCAAACCGGCCGCGCCCCAGCAGCCGGCTATGCCCGCTGCACCGGCGGCGCCAGCGGCTGCTTCGGCCCAACCGGCCCCCGCTAAACCGGCGGTACCGCCGCAAAATCCCCAGCCCAAACCGGCTGCGGCAAATACCATAATCGAAAAGACAAAAACGATTGACCATTCGATCGAAATTCCGCTTTCGGAACTTAAAAAACACAATTGGCCGCTGGAAGTACCGCTGGTGCCGACCTATACCCTGGAAACGATGGTAATGTCCGTCAACCGGTTTGCGCACGCTACGGCTATTTCCGTCATTGAAAACCCGGGCAAATTGTATAATCCGCTCGTGCTGCACGGCGCGACGGGCACCGGCAAAACGCACTTTTTAAACGCGATGGCTTATGCGTTTTCCAAGAAATATGGTCAGGAAAACATTTTTATGACCAACGGCGTGCGTTTATCGCGCGGGATTCAACGCTACGTAATGGAAGGCAACATCGAAAAATTCGAAAAATTTATGGATACGGTAAAAGTGCTTCTTATCGACGATATCCACTTATTGGCTATCAACGAGCAAAACCGCACCCATATTTCCCGGCTGCTTAACAAGTTTTTGCAGGACCAAAAACAAATTGTGATTACTTCCAAATATCCTCCGGAAAGTTTGGAAAAACTGGAAGAACTCATTAAATTTAAGTTGGATTCGGGCTGGATTTCCGAATTAAAACCGGCCAGCGGCGCTACGCACCTGCGCATTGTCAAAAAAATGCTGTTGGACAACGGGGTAGATTTAAACGACACCCAAATCAACGCATTCTTTGGCGGGCCGCATATGACGCTGGGCACCGTCACGCGCAGCATCCGCCGGTTAAAAGTGCTGGAAAACTTAATTTTCCCGCATGTGCCGGAATCGGAACGCTCCCAGGCCGCTATTTTTGAAAAATTGTTGGCCACCAACGGCGAAGACGCCAACAGCGAAATTTTAAGCCGCGACCCGGAAAGCATTTCCGCCATTTCAATGTCCGGCAACGGGGAATGGGGCCGCATTGGTTTCTTCTACCCGCAGAACAGTTCGCATATGATGAACTGGATGGTATACGCCTTGCAGCAGCGCGCCCAAGAACTAGGCATAGAAGGCAGCTTTGAAATTGCAGTACGCTCGTCGTACGCTACGGAAAACATCATTTCTTCGGCCTTCAAAATCGCCAACTTGTGCGACAATAAAAAACTCAAAGGGGCGGTAATTTTAGGACCGGCGTTAAATGTGTGCGATCCGTCCGTGCGCGAGAATTTCTACGATATTCTCACGCATATGCTGGAAATTATGCTCATCCGTTGCGGCATCATCAATTTTGAAGATGCCAAAGCCCCCAGCACATACGTAAAAGTTCTCTCTGAACTATTGAGGTAATCCGATGAAAAAACTTTTTGCACTTTGTGCGGCGGTTTTGTGCCTGTGCGCGTGCTCGGGCACAATGAAATCCGCCGTGAAAGACGGCGCCATTGCGCCTTCGTTTAATGATACGCTTTTAGACAGCGATTATTTATGGGTCCGCGGGTTTGGCGCGGCCAACCCGGCGCACACATCCGATTCCCAGCGCCGCATTATGAGCCGCGAAGCGGCCATCGCCCACGCCTATCAGCGCGCGGCCGAAGTGCTTTACGGGGCTAATTTGGAATCCAATGTGCAAGTGGTGGACGCTGTTTCCGCCGGCAGCACCATTGATACTTCGGCCAATGGCGTAATCAGCCAGATGGAACTCGTGTCTACGGAGTATTTGGATGACGGCGGCTGTGCCGTCATTATGCGCTTGGACCGCAAACGCCTGCAAGCCGCTGGTATTGACCCGGAGGATAAAAAAGAATGAAAAAACTGTTTTTGCTTATACTGTCCGGCACGCTGCTGCTCACGGCGTGCAGTTCGTTTCGCATTGGGCCGAAAGGGGAGGGCGAATACGTGATTGCCGAATCGCTGGTTCCCTACGATGAAAACAATCTAAAACAAATGAAGCAGGACGGCATTCTGGCCGCCCAGCGCGCCGCCGTGGAAAAAGTGGCCGGCGTGTTTATTTCTTCGGCCACCACGGTGGAGCAGGCCCAGCTGGTGGAGGACAAAATCGTATCCAAAACGGCGGGATTTATCCGCCGCAGCCACGTGCAAAAATCGTACCGCAAAGGGGATGAATTCTATACGCAAATCAAAGCGATGGTGCTCGTTAAAGACATTGGCGACATTATCAAACAATCCGAAGCAGACGCTTTTGCCAAAAAGACCAACATTTTGGTTACCTCGCGCGAAATGGTGGGCGAAGAAGTTTCCCTGCGCCAGGATTGCAAACAAGCCATTTACCGGGCGTTAAAAAACCCGTCTTTTGCGCTGATTAACGGCGAAAATTTAAGCCAAAACAACATCGAAAACCCCAACCCGACCATCGACCAAGCCCGCCAGGAAGGCGCGCGCTTTGTGATTATTGCCGACGTGCAAACCAATCCGCTCTCCGCCCTGCCAGGTACAACTTCGCCGTTTAAATCCTACCGGGCGCGGGCCAACCTGCGGGTGTATTCCACCAATAACTACGCCGTCGTAGCCGAAGGGGCCGACCAGTTAAGCGGTTTGGACCCGTTGGACGAAATTGCCTCCCAAAAATCCATTTCCGCCGCGTGTGAAGCGGCCGCCAAACAGCTTTTGGAACCGATTAACTCCGCCATCAACTCGGCCAAAGTATTTAACGTTACGATTAAAGACATCGGCAACATTGAACGCTTAAAACAAGTGCAGGATATCCTGCGCAATTTGCGCGAAATTGAGGATTTCAATCTGGTGCGCTACGCCAATTCGGCCGCCCAGTTTGAAATTTCGGCCAATATCGCCGCCCCGGAAGAGCTGGCCGCCAAAATTATCCGCAAATACAACGTCAACTTTACGGTGGTATCCATTTCCCCGGATTCCATCGTACTGAGTTTCAACTGATATGCTGGCCAATGTATGCACTGGCGCCATTAAAGGGATAGAAGGTTTTGCCGTATCCGTGGAAGTGGATATCGCGGCGGGTATGCCTACATTGGCCGTTGTCGGCCTGCCGGACGCGGAAGTGCGCGAAAGCAAAGAACGCGTGGTGGCGGCCGTACGCAACAGCGGGTTTGATTTTCCCAATAAACGCATTACCGTCAACTTAAGCCCGGCCGAACTGCGCAAGAGCGGCACCCAATTCGATTTGCCGATTGCGCTGGGCATATTGGCGGCTTCGGGGCAACTGTCGCCGGAGGCGGCGGAAAAAACAAAAAATTTGCTGGTTCTGGGTGAATTGGCGTTGGACGGTTCCCTGCGCCCGTGCGCGGGCGTATTGCCGATGTTGATTTCCTGCAAGGCTTTGGGCAAAACGGCCGTTATCCCTCCGCAAAACGTATTGGAAGGGCAAGTGTCCGGCTCGCCGTTTATCACGCCGCACACGCTAAAAGAACTGGCCGAATACCTGGAAGGGAAACTGGACGAAGCAGCCGTCAAACTGACGTTTGTGCCGGAACCCGAAGAAGCGCAAACGCACGAGCTGGATTTTTCGGACGTCAAAGGCCAGGCGCTGGCCAAACGCGCGCTGGAAATCGCGGCCGCTGGCGGGCATAACGTACTGATGATAGGCCTGCCCGGCACCGGCAAAAGTATGCTGGCCAAGCGCTTTGCGGGCATTTTACCCCCCTTAACGCAGGAAGAAGCCTTAGAAATTACCAAAATTTATTCCATTTGCAATTTAATCGGCAAGAGCAAACTCTTAACCCGCCGCCCGTTTCGGGACCCGCACCACACCATTTCGGACGTAGCGCTCATCGGCGGGGGTTCCTCGCCGCGCCCGGGGGAAGTTTCCCTGGCGCACAACGGGGTGCTGTTTTTGGACGAATTTGCCGAGTTTTCCCGTTCTTCGTTGGAAGTACTGCGCGAACCCTTGGAAAACGGCCGCGTGACCATTTCCCGCGCGAAAGAAACCGTCACCTATCCGGCCCGCTTTACCTTGCTGGCCGCGATGAACCCGTGCCCCTGCGGGCACCTGGGGGACCCGGTGACGCCCTGCACTTGCTCGCCGATGCAGGTCAGCCGCTACAAATCGCGCCTGTCGGGGCCGCTGTTGGACCGTATCGATTTAACCGTCAATTTAAACCCCGTAAAATACACCGACTGGAACAAAAAAAGCGAAGGGGACTCTTCCGCCCAAATCCGCGCGCGCGTGCTTGCCGCGCGGGAAATCCAGCGCAAGCGCTTTGCGGGTTCCCCCACCCCCGCCAACGCCTTTATGACGCCGCGGGAAATCAAAGAATGTTGCCCCCTGCCGCCGGAAGCGGACAAAGTGCTAGAAACCGCTATGCGCAAGCTGGGGCTCAGCGCGCGCAGTTTGGATAAAATTTTAAAAACCGCCCGCACGATTGCCGACTTGGAAGGCAAACAAGATATAGAAGTGAAACACCTGGTGGAAGTAATGCAATACCGTCCGCTGGACCGCAAAGGAGTGGCCGACATTTAATGAACCCGTCTATCTCCGCCGCCGAACGGCTGGCCCGCATTCAAATAAACGCGTGTCTGTTTTTCCGCGCGGATTGGCTGGAACGCCTGATTGAAATTTTCGGTTCCGCCCAGGAAATCCTGCGCCAAGATGCGGAAACGTTATCGCGCGAAGCCAATTTAAACCCGGAAACCGCCGCCCGCTTGCTAAAAGACGCCTACGCGGTCAACCCGCAGGAAGAATGGGATAAAACCGCCGCGCTGGGCGGCCATATTTATGTGCCGGAGGACGACGAATACCCGCAATCGCTGCGCAATATCAAAGAATCTCCCATAGCCATTTATGTGTTGGGCGCCCTGCCGGCCGAAGAACAAGCCTGCGTAGGAATGGTGGGTACGCGCAAAATCACACCCTATGGCCGGCGGGCCGCTGCCAAACTGGCGGGCGACTTGGCCCAATGCGGGGTGACCGTCGTCAGCGGGTTGGCGCGCGGGGTGGACAGCGAATGCCACGCCGCGGCCGTGCGGCTTAAAAAGCCCACCGTGGGCGTGATCGGCACGGGGATTGGGCGTTGTTATCCGCCCGAAAACCGCGCGCTGGAAAAAGCCATTTTGCAATACGGCGGGGCCGTCATCAGCGAACTGCCGTTTAACAGCCCGCCCAACGCATTTCACTTTCCGCGGCGCAACCGCATTATTGCGGCCCTGTCGCAGCCGGTAGTCGTGGTGGAGGGCGAAATCAAGTCCGGCGCGCTCATTACCGCCAAGCTGGCGCTGGAAATGGGCAAAGACGTTTTGGCCGTGCCCGGCCCGATAGACAGCCCGCAGTCCGCCGGCCCCAATTCGCTCATACAAGACGGGGCAGGGGTTGTAACTGCCGCTTCAGATATACTAGACTATATACCACAGCAGCTGCGCTTTGGGTTAGACAAGCGGTTCTTTGAAAAGGACCCCCAAATTCAACCCAAACCGGAAGAAGATTTAACCCCGCGCCAACGCGCGGTAATGAACGCCGTGGGCGGCGGGCAAGCCAGTTTGGACCAAATTGCCGAGGCCCTCGGCGCAGACGTGCCGGAAGCAGCGTCTTTGCTGTTTGAACTGGAAGTAAAAGGGTTCTTGGCTTGCGAAAACGGCCTGTACAGCAAAAGCAAATTTTAATTTTATAAGGAAGTGAACTATGGCAACCACCAATCCAAAAGGTAAAAAGCTGGTTATTGTAGAATCTCCCACGAAACAGAAAACCATCAGCAAAATTTTGGGGAATGATTACATCGTACGCAGTTCGTTTGGACACGTGCGGGATTTGCCCTCCAAAGACATTGGGGTAGACATTGAACACGGCTTTCAACCCACCTATGTGCCGGTGGACCGCGCCAAACGCCTAATCGCCGAACTGACCGCCGCCGCCAAAAACGCCAGCGAAATTTACCTCGCTACCGACCCTGACCGCGAGGGCGAAGCCATCGCGTGGCATCTGGTAGAGCTGTTAAAACTGCCCAAGGACCGCTACCAGCGCATTTACTTCCACGAAATCACCCCGGCAGCCATTAAAGAATCGTTTGCGCACGCCCGTAAAATTGACGATAACCTCGTCAACGCCCAGCAGGCCCGGCGCATTTTGGACCGCATTGTGGGGTATAAGTTATCCCCCCTGTTGTGGAAAAAAATCACCTCCGGTTTATCGGCCGGACGTGTACAGTCGGTCGCCGTACGGCTTTTGGCGGAACGGGCCAAAGAAATCGCCGAATTTAAAGAGCAGGAATACTGGACCATCGGCGCCCAGTTTGAAAAGCCCGGCGCCGCCCCTTCCTTTTGGGCGCGCGTGACCAAATGGCAAGGCAAAAATGTGGAACAAACCACCACCTATAAACTGTTTGCCGAAGATTACAAAGTAAAAACCACCGTTTTTGACAAGCCGGAAAAACTGGCCCCGCTTTCGGACCTGTTGCGCAAAGGGCCCAACACTGTTTTGAAGGTGGAAAAGAAAGAAGTTAAACAAAAACCGAAACCGCCTTTTATCACCAGCTCTATGCAGCAGGACGCCTACAACAAATTGGGCTTTCCTTCCCAAAAAACGATGATGACGGCCCAACACCTCTACGAAGGGATTGAAATTGCGGGCCAGACCGTCGGTTTAATTACGTATATGAGAACGGACTCGTTTAACGTGTCCAAACTCTTGCAGGAGCAGACCAAAAAATTTATCGGCGAGAAATACGGCCCCGCTTTTGTGCCGGCCAAACAGCCCGTCTACAAAAGCAAAGTAATGGGCGCCCAGGAAGCGCACGAATCCATCCACCCGACGGATGTGCGCCGCACGCCGCAGGCGATGAAGCCCTATTTAACCGCCGACCAATACAAGCTGTATGAACTCATCTGGCTGCGCTTTGTGGCCAGCCAAATGGCCGATGCGGTATTTAACACGGTAGCCATTGATATCGCCGCCGGAAGCGAGCAGGAATGCGTGCTGCGCGCCAGCGGCCGCACGGTTAAATTTCCGGGGTATCTGTCTATTTATAAGGACCAGGACGACGACGCCAACGAAGAAAAAGAAGACGGCAGCGCGCTCTTGCCGGTGCTGACGGAAGGGGACGAATTAAAACTCTTGGACATTAAAACCAAAGACCACAAAACCACCCCGCCGCCCTGCTACAACGAAGCCAGCCTGATTAAAACGCTGGAAAAACACGGCATCGGCCGTCCGTCCACGTATGCGCCCACGATTAAAACGATTTTGGACCGCAAATACATCGCCCGCCAGCCCAAAACCAGCAAGCTCGTCGCCACCGATTTGGGCATTACGGTAACGGACAGTTTGAAAGATTTCTTTAAAGAAATTATGGACTTGTCCTATACCGCCGGCGTGGAAGAACAACTCGACCAAGTGGCCGAGGGCGCCCAGGAATGGGTAAAATTATTGTCCGATTTTTACACGAATTTTAAACAGGAGCTGGACGAAGCCGACAAAGGTATGCAGCGCCCCGCCGCCAAAGAAACCGACGAAAAATGCCCCCTCTGCGGCAAAATGATGCTCAAGAAAAGAAGCCGCTTTGGGGAATACCTCGTCTGCAGCGACCCGGAATGCAAAGGCAAAATCAATTTAACCAGCTCCGGGGAAAAAGTCCAGCCCGAAAAAACAGACGAAATTTGCGATAAATGCGGCGCACCGATGGTCATTCGCACCGGGCGGCGCGGCAAATTTTTGGCCTGCTCGGCTTACCCCAAATGCAAAAACACGTATTCGCTGGATGCGGAAGGCCATAAAGTGGCTTCCACCGGCCCGATTATTACGGACCGCCTGTGCGACAAATGCGGCAAGCCGATGGTGCTGCGCACCTCCAAACGCGGGGAATTTTTAGGCTGTTCCGGCTACCCGAAATGCAAAAATATCGTCACCGTTACGCCGGAAGAAATCGAGCAAATTAAGGCGGCCCACGCCGCCAAACAAAGCGTGGCGCAAACCAAATAACCCGCAGGAGGCGGAAAATGGAAGCGTGGATTAACGCGTTTTTAGTCCATTTGCAAAACAAAAACTTTTCGCCCCACACGATACGCAGTTACCGTGCGGATTTGCAGGAATTTTTGCTCTTTTTTAAAAAACGGAAACAAGATGATTTGCGGTTTTTTACGTCGGCCAATATCCGCTCGTTTTTAGCTTCGCTGCAAACGCTGCACCAGCCGGCGCGCAATACCATTTTGCGCAAGATTGCGTCTTTACGCAGCTTCGCCGCGTTTCTGTTGGAACAAGGAAAGCTGGAGCGAAACCCGTTTAAATTATTGCCGGCTCCCAAACGGGAACGGATTTTGCCGAAATTTTTGTCCATAGAAGAAACCGATCGCTTGCTTGACACGGCCGCCCACAGCAAACATTTTGCCGCGCGGGATAAAGCCTTGTTTGAGCTGATGTATTCCAGCGGCCTGCGCCGAAGCGAAGTGACGGGGCTGCGCGTAAAAGACATTGATTTTTTTAACGGGATTGTAAAAGTATTTGGGAAAGGCTCCAAGGAACGGCTCGTGCCGGTGACGGACGCCGCGCTGGACGCCTTGAAAACGTACTTGGCCTGCCGCAAAAACCCGCAGCCGGAAGATGCGCTGTTCTTAAACAAAAACGGCAAACCGCTGACGGGGGACGGGCTGGCGTACATTTTTAAAAATACGGCTATTTCTTCGCACCTGGCGCGCAAAGTTACGCCGCACAGCCTGCGGCACTCGTTTGCCACACACCTGCTGAACAATGGGTGCGATTTGCGCAGTTTGCAGGAAATGCTGGGCCACAAAAGTTTAGCCGCGACGCAAGTATATACACACGTGTCGCTTGAAAAATTAAAAAGCGTGTATGACCACGCTCATCCAAAAAGCAAGGAGTAAGTTATGATTGGCGTAGGCGTAGATATCGGAGGAACCTTTGTAAAACTGTTTGTGATGAACGAACACGGCGAAATTTTCCGCAAAGAAAAAATGGAAACCGATTATTCCAAAGGAGCCAAAGGGTTTATCGCCCAGATTGGCGATTACATCAACGCCATACAGCAGGAATTCCCGGACCAGCGCGTCGCCGTGGCCGTAGGCGCCCCCGGCGATGTGGACAACCAAAAAGGCATCCTGCGCTACAACCCCAATTTAAAATTTAAAGACATTGCCGACTGGCCCATCGCGCAGATGCTCCACAAGCATACGGGCATTTTGCCTTGTGTGGCCAACGACGCCACCTTGGCCGCCTGGGGCGTATACGAGGCCGATTTAAAACGCCACGGCACCAACGTGCTGGTGGTTACGCTCGGCACGGGCGTAGGCGGCGGGCTCATTTTAAATAAAGAACTATACCAAGGCTCCAACGGCACCGCCGGCGAAATCGGGCATACCAAAATTGCCGACATCTCCTCCGGCCCGCTGTGCGGCTGCGGCGCGCGCGGCTGCCTGGAAGCGTTCATCGGCACCATCGGCATCAAGCGGCGCGTGATGGAAGCCGTGATGGATTACCCCGACTCTATTTTGGCCCAAATGGTCAACGCGGAAAAAGACTTTAAAATAGAAATCGTTTCCCGCGCGGCCGAAAAAGGCTGCAAAACCGCACTGAAAGTGTGGGAAGACACCGGCCACTATTTAGGCATCGGGCTGGCCAACTTTGTGCTGGTGCTGGATATTGATACCATCGTGCTGGCCGGCGGGGTATCCGGTGCGGCGCCGTATTTTCTGCCCGCCGCCAAGCGCGTATTGGCCGCCCAGCAAATACAAACCCCGTTTAAACGGCTGAAAATACTGGTTTCGCAAAACCCCAACATTGGCGGAGTCGGCGCGGCGATGTACGCCATTTACCGCGCACGCAAAGACAACGAACAATGAAATTATTTTCGCTTGCACTTGTTGCCGCTCTCTTTTGCTGTACCCTCCCGGCCCAGGCGGCCGATAATACCCTGCCGCCGCCGGACGAGGATGGGTTTATTTATTTTACCTCCAATCAAGCCTCCCTCCAGCCGGAGGCGAAAGTGGTTTCCCTGGAAGGAGACGTAACCGTTATCCAAAAAACCAAGGACGGCAAAACCCGCACCGTAACCGGCGAAAATATCACCCTGGACCAAGCCAACACCACCATTACTTCCGTCGGCCCGATGACCGTCAAAGACGGCCAGGGCGGCGAACTGAAAGGGGATAACATTTCCGTAAACTATACCACCAAAGATTTTTCCGCCCAGAACGTCAGCACCGAATACCCGCCGCTGCGGGTGCTCAGCGCGCAGGAAATTTCGTCCATTTCCCAAAAAGAAACCCTGCGCAACGCCACCATCACTTGCTGCAACAACCCGGACCCGCACTATACGCTTTCCGTCGGCAAGCTGACGGTTTCCCCCAAAAAACGCGTGTTCGGCACCAACGCGGTGCTGCGGTTGGACGGATTCCCGGTTTTTTATCTGCCGCTGTTTTGGCGCTCTCTGCAGTCCCAAAAACCGTGGACGACTTACGTGGATTTTACCCAAAGCAACAAAACCGGTTTTGGCATTTTAACTTCTACCGTATTCCAACCGGTGCTGAACCTGCGCCCTAAACTGAATTTGGATTACTATACTAACTCCGGCTTTGGCTTTGGCGGCGGGCTGACGGCGGTAGAATCCCCCGCCCTGCGCGGGAGCGGCGAATTCTACTTCATCAACGACCAAGCCGATACCGACGATACCCGCTCTTTAAACAGTTCCAAACGCTGGGGCGTACAAGGCGGTTACTGGTGGGAAATGTACGACTCCTCGGACCATTTTAACAACGATACTGGCGCCCTGTACCAATTCCAAACCCAGTTCCGTATGGTGTCCGACCCGTACTTCTACGACACCTTCTTCCGCGGCAACCCGTATATTTTTATGCCGGACCAGGAAACAAACTTTTCTCTCTCGCGCCAAACACGCCGCTCCACCTTGCGCGTCAGCTACCAGCAAAAAGACATCTTTGCAATGGACCGCAAAGAATTTATGGCCGAAACGCGCACCTTGCCGGAAATTAAATATATGCTGCTGCCGTTTAACGACCCGTGGCTTAAAACGTCCAACCGGCTGGAAGTGGATTTTAACAATACCTCCACCCTGCAGTACAAAAACGATATGCCCAACGAAGAAGGCCCCTACCAGCGCCAAGCCCACGCCAAATGGACGACGGAAAAATCCTTCCGGATGAGCCGCTTCTTTACGTTTACTCCCTCGGTTTTTTACGACCAAACCGTCACCTTTGCAGATAAAAACTATAACAACCAAGATGCCTGGGTCGCCCGTGTGGGAACGGATTTAAACTTGCAAACGCATTCTTTTTTAGGCACGACGGACTTTGGCTATCAGTTTACCAAACGTCTGTCCACCGGCACCTTGTCATCGGACCAAACTTCCCCCGATAAAGGAGTGGAACACAGCCGCCTCTACATCAACAATTACTACCGCCCCACGTTTAACACCTATGTCCGTTTCCAAACGGGGTTTGATTTGTCCGACTACGCCTACGACCTGCACACCGGCCTGGGCTACGAACAAAATTGGGATCATTTAAAAGGCCGCATTGAACCCCTTCTGCTGGAATGGGGCTATAATTCTTCCGATGGGCTATTTAACTTTTTCATCCAGGACCAATACGACCTGGAGGAGAAAAACATCAACTTTATCGCCCAGTCCAATTTCATCTACAAAAACCAAATTATCGGGTTGGGATTAAATAACTTTGCCGATTATACCGACCCCGGTTCTTTGTACGAAACCGATTCGGACCGCTATACCCTCACCACCACGTGGGGTATCCGCCCGCCCAGCGGCAAATGGTTTATCGACCTGGGAATCGATGCCGTCTTTGAACCGCACAGTGTGGTCGGTTTTAACAAACTGTTCCGCTTTTCGTACGATTTCCACGACGCCCGCACCGAATTTACCATCCGGGACCGCAACGATAATTTTTCATTCGCTTTCCGCATCAACATTCTGTGCGGCGGCGATAAACGCGCCCAAGCCACCACCCAGGAAGACACGTATTGGTACCCCTGGCGCAGCCAAGGCGACTTAAGAGATATGTAACAGGAGTTTTGATATGGCCAATCCGCTCATTTACCACAAACAAGGTTGGATAGAAGTCATCTGCGGCTGTATGTTTTCCGGCAAGACCGAAGAACTCATCCGCCGCGTACGCACGGCACTGATTGCCAAACAAAAAGTGCAGCTGTTTAATTCCAAGATAGACACCCGCTACGGCATAGACAGCATCACCAGCCACAACCAAAACAAAGTGGCGGCCACATGCGTAAAAAAATCGGACGAAATTTTAGCCCTCGTCCAAAAAGACACCCAGGTCATCGCCATTGATGAAATCAATTTCTTTGACAAAGGCATTGTGGACGTGTGCGAAAAATTGGCCAATGCCGGCAAACGGGTGATTGTAGCCGGGCTAGATACCGATTACCGGGCTGAACCGTTCGAAGTGACCGCCGCCCTGTTGGCCAAGGCCGAATACGTCACCAAAAACCTGGCCGTATGCACCAAATGCGGCAATCCGGCCAGCTTTACCCAGCGCATCAGCAAAGATAAAAAACGTATTGTGGTCGGCACGACGGACGCTTACCAAGCCCGCTGCCGCCGTTGTTACAAAAAGCCACGGCCGTAAACCCCCGTTTAGGGGCCGGTGTGTACACTAAAGCGCTTGCTTTTTCCCTACTTCAAATAAGCTATAATGTGGTAGTTGTTTTGATATTTCAACGAGGAGAATAAAATGAATAAAACTATTTATGGTGGTTTTTGGAAACGCGCCGTAGCGTTTATTGTAGATTCAATTATTGCCACGCTGCCGCCGCTGATTATCTGCTTGCCGCTGATGTTGTGGCAGATTTACAGCATCGCAAAAAGCCCGGACGGAGGCCTCTCTCACCTAGTGTTTTTGATGCTGTTGATCGTAGCGATGCAAGTGCTGATTTTGCTATCCGTCTGGCTGTATTTTGCGTTGATGGAAAGCGGCAAACGCCAAGCTACCTGGGGCAAACAACTGCTGAAAATAAAAGTGGTCGGCCGCGACGGCGGGCGCATCACTTTTGCCCGCGCCTCCGGCCGCACCTTTGCTAAAATAATTTCTTATATGATTTTTTATATGGGATATATCATCGCCGGTTTAACCAACCGCAAACGCGCCCTGCACGACTACATTGCAGACACGTATGTCGTAACGGAATCGTTCCAACCCGGCGACGAAATGCCGCCCACCCCTTCCCACCCGTGGTGGATTGCGATTATCAGCCTTATGATGGTGGGATTATTCGCTGCGGCGATGGTGCTTAACGCCCTGCTTGTCCAACTGCCGTTTTTTCATTCTTTTGCGGTGGCGACCAACCTGCAAACGATGGCCGCGCAGGATTTGCCTTACGGGACCCATACGACAAACGGGGTAACCTACTCCATATCGCCGGACGGCTACCGGGCAGCCTTCAACGTAAACGGCAACAATTATACGCTGTATTTATCGGATGAATACGCTGACGTTTGCTGTGAAGAAACCCCCGGCACCGACTGCAGTCTAATCGGAATGGAACCCTGCCGCTAAGAATTACGGTTTATGAAAAGCCCCGGTCCGCCGGGGCTTTTTTATTGCTTAAAGCTGCTGAAATAAAAGGAAACGGCGCGGCCCCTTGGCTGACAGGCTGCACGATGGACGACTTCCGGCCGAAACCGTTCTTCCCCCCCAAAAAACACCTGCCGCCGTCGGTTTCCCTCTGCGCCGCCCAAACGCGCAGAGGTGGCGGAGGCGGTTTCCCGCTATTATTACGATAATTTGGATACCTCCTACGCCAGCACAATGCCGCAGGCGAGTTGCTTGCACACGGGCCTAGCCAAACACCGTCCCTTGGCCGTCGCAGCTATTCCAAAACTCCTCTAAAAGGAGCCGTTGAAACATAAAACCCGGGGTTTGGTGGAGAAGATGTAAAAAAGACGGGCTTAAAAGCCCGTCTTTTTACTGAAAGATTTTTTAAAAACTCCAATGCGGCGTAAACGAATCGCCTTTCAAGTCCGCCAGCAAGTGCGGGGCGCTGCCGTCCATATCCATCAGGTACAGCTGGCGTTTGCCGTTGCGGGTGGTGGTAAAGGCAATAAAGCGGCCGTCCGGGGACCAAGTCGGGTCCTCGTTAGATCCGGCGTCCGTCGTCAAGCGGCGCAGCTGGGTGCCCGTCAAATCCACCAGGAAGATATCCATCGGGTGGTACGGCGATTCGCGACCGGAGAACACAATCCATTCGCCGGTGGGGGACCATTGCGGGCTGTCGGACCAGTTAAACGTTTTGGTCAACGGGCGGGTTTCGCCGGTGGCCAGTTCCATCACATAAATTTGCGGGTTGCCCGCGCGGTTGGAAACGAACGTAATATATTTTCCGTCGGGCGAGAAGGAAGGCGAGCCGTCCACCGAGGCCTTATTGGTCATCCGGGTTTTTTGGTGTGTTTCCAAATTATAAATATAGATGCTGGGGTTGGTGCCGCCGGAGCTGGTGAAAGCCAGGGCTTTTCCGTCGGGCGATACGCCGCCGATGAGCGACAGCCCGCCGCGGATAATCACCGGGGCGATTTTGCCGGCGCGCAAGTCGATGGCGAAGATGTCGGGGTTTTTATATTTGTAAGTGGTATAGAAAATCCGCCCGTCTTTGGACCAGCGCGGCAAAATGGAAATGCTTTTGTCGTTGGTCAGCTTTTGGAGGTTTTCGCCGTCGTAATCCACCACGTAAATTTCTTTGTGGCGGGTGGCGTTGTTGGCAAAAGCGATTTTGGTGTCCGCAATGCCGCGTTTGCCCACCAAGGCGGAAACAATCTGGTCGGACGCTATATGCGCCAACCGCCGCAGGCTGCTTTCCGTACCTTTAAACGCTTTGGCAAAAACAGCGGACCGGGTGGAAATATCATACACATAGATTTTAATGGTGTAATACGGCGCCGCGTACGAAATATCCCCCGCCAGCAAATAGGTGGCGCGGGCGCGGCCCCATTGGGCCAGCGTATCGTTTAATTTCTGCGGGTCAAAGGCGGGGCCTTCTTCGGTAACGTCGAAATAGCGGGCAAACAATAAATCGGCGCGCATCACGTCGCGCACTTGCACGGCGGCGGATTGGGCTTTTTCGGTATCGTACCGAAAAGGCGGCATTCCAATAGCAGGCAGCTGTTTATTGCCCACCGAGGTAATACCAATGTATACATCCGTTTTAGGCTGCGCGGCAAAAGCGGCGCAGGAAAGAAGCAGTACAGCCAAAATACTTAAAAAAGAAAACAGTTTTTTCATGGAAAAGTGAACGCGTAGCAAAACGCATTTATTTTAATTTCTTTAATTCGGCCTGGGCCGTTTTAGCTTCAGGCGAAGACGGAAATTCCTGCACCACGGAAGACAAATAGCGTTTGGCTTCGTCGGTTTTTCCCAGCGGCACAATGCTAAGGGCATATTTCAGCCGGGCGGCTGGAATCAGTTTGCTCTTAGGGAATTTTTGCAGCAAAGTAGCGTAGGCAATGGCCCCTTGTTTGGTTTGCCCGGCGGCGATGTATGCATCCCCCATATACATATAGGCTTGTTCCGTATTTTCGCTGTTGGGGTATTTGGAAATATAGAGTTTAAAACCCATCGCGGCCGGTTCGTAGGCGCCTTTGTCCAAATGGCTTTTGGCTTCGGCAAACAAATCCGAAGGCAACATAGCTGCCGCCGGCTGGGCGGCTGTTTCGGCCCCGGCGCCCGAAGCGGGCCGTACGGAAGCGGTTAAATCGTCCAGTTTGGCGGAAAGTTTAAAAATCTGCGAATCCACCTGGGAAAGGTTTTCGTTGGAAACAGACAAATTGCGGTTGAGTTCATCCATCTTGCCAGCCAGTTCGGCCTGGTTGGCCTGCATTTGCACGATAGTAGCATTTAATTCCTGCAGTTGCAGTTTCAAGGTGCTCATATCGCGTTCGCTGGCAATGCATCCGGACAACAGAAAGCCCGAACCTGCCATAAAAATAAGTTTGGTAACGTTTTTCATAGAGATTCGGGCTCCTTTCTTAACAAAACATCAATTAGTTGACTTTCAGCAACGTGTCAGCTCTGCGGTTTTTGGCCCAGCAGGACTGGGTGGCTTCGTAGCAGACCGGTTTTTCTTCACCGTAAGAAACGGTGGTGATGTTCGCGGCCGGAATGCCGAGGCGCACATAGTAGGCTTTCACTTCATCGGCTCTTTTTTGACCGAGCGCAATGTTGTAAGCGATGGTGCCTCTGTCGTCGCAGTTGCCTTCGATGGTCACTTTGTAGGAAGCCACGTCGCCGGCGGATTTAATCGCTTGGGCGTTCGCTTCTACGATTTTGCGGGCATCGGCGGACAAGGTATATTTGTCCAACGCAAAGTGCACCACACCAAGAGATACTTCTTGGGCAGGGATAGATTCCGTCACCGTGGTTTCTTCCAACACCATTTCGGTGCCGGTACCGGCGGTCAGATCGGCATTGGCGTCATCTTTCACGTTCTTTTTGCAGGCGGTCAAGCCGGCGGCCAAGGCCAACACTAAAACTACTCTGAGTAAGTTTTTCATTTCTTTCTCCGTTATAGATTTTTTACTTCTACACATATAATAATAGCAACTTTACGCCCTTTGGGTCAATGATAAGGGGCGCTAGCTTATGTGTAATTTATTGTAGCCTATTTTGCGGGTTTTGGGTATATTTTTTTGGACTAGAACCCGCTTTGGGTTGTTATCCGTCAGCTGCACCCGGCGCAAACCGATAAAAAGCCGGCCCCCTTTACAGGGAGCCGGCTACACAACCGCCCGCAAAATTACGCCAACAATTTGCCCAATAATTGGCTGATTAGGCGCGGGTTGGCTTTGCCTTTGCTCATCTTCATCACCGCGCCCACCAGCGGGCCGACGGCGGCCTTGTTGCCGGCCTTAAAATCGGCCACGGCTTTGGGGTTGGCGTCGATGGCGGCTTTGGCCCAGGCTTCCAGCTGGCCTTCGTCGCTCACCTGCACCATACCGCGTTTTTCCACCACGGCGGCGGGAGCTTCGCCGGTTTTCCAAATTTCGTCGAACACTTCGCGCGCCTGTTTGCGGTTGATTTTGCCGCTTTCCGCCAGTTCCAGCAGTTCCGCCAAGCGGGCGGCCGGGATGGGCGAATCCTGGATTTCTTTCTTTTCAGCGTTGAGCATACCCAACAGGTCGGTCTGAATCCAGTTGGAGGCGGTTTTTAAAGACACTTTGCCGCTTTGGGTGACGGCTTCGAAATAGTCGGCAATTTCGCGCGAGCTGGTCAGCACGCCGGCGTCATAGGCGGACAAACCGGCTTTCATAAAGCGCGCTTCCTTGCTGGCCGGCAGTTCCGGCATACGGGACTTGACGCCTTCCAGCCATTCGTTGGAAAGCACCACGGGCGGCAAATCCGGCTCCGGGAAATAGCGGTAATCCAATGCGTCTTCTTTGGAGCGCATCGGTTTGGTGACGAGTTCTTCTTTGTCCCACAGGCGTGTTTCCTGCTTGACCTGTCCGCCGCCGTTTAAAATTTCCGTCTGACGGGCAATTTCGTAATTCAGCGCATCGCGCACGGCTTTAAACGAGTTTAAATTTTTGATTTCCGCCCGCGTGCCGAATTTTTCCTGTCCTTTCGGGCGCAGGGAAATGTTCACGTCCACGCGCAGTTCGCCTTTTTCCATATCGCAGTTAGACGCTCCCACCCAGCGCATCAACCGTTTGATTTCGGTCAAATACGCGTAGGCTTCGTCGGGCGAGCGCAAATCCGGCATCGACACGATTTCCAACAGCGGGCAGCCGGAGCGGTTAAAATCAATCAGCGAATAGGTGCCCTCGTGGGACGATTTGCTGGCGTCTTCTTCCAAGTGGGCGTGGTGAATGCCGATTTTTTTCTTCTGCAAATTCGTTTTGGGCCCGAAAGTAATTTCAATGGACCCCGCCCCATTGATGGGTTCATCGTACTGGGTAATTTGATAGCCTTTGGGCAAATCGGGGTAAAAATAATGTTTGCGCGAGAAGGACGAGTATTCGTTGGTTTTGCAATTCATACTCAGCCCGGCGCGCACGGCTAATTCCAGGGCGCCTTCGGTCAGCACCGGCAATACGCCGGGGTGGCCCGTGCAGACGGGGCAAATAGCGGTGTTGGGTTTTGTATCTTCGCCCACGCCGTTGGGGCAGGAACAAAAAAGTTTGGTCTTGCTGGCGAGCTGGACGTGTATTTCCAGCCCGATAACGGGTTCAAATTCAGTAGTCACGATATTATT
>CALUQD010000006.1 GCA_944322825.1 Candidatus Avelusimicrobium pullicaecorum | reverse complement strand
GCCGTGGTTGTCGCCGTTTATCCGGCCCTTTCGCCCCGTCTATAAAAAGCCTTCCAAGCGGATAAGAAATTTTATTGTTTGAGTGCGGGGAACCCGCGCGAGTTATAAAATTTCCCGCTTGGAAGTGATTTTTATGGGGCCCTGGGCCGGGGCAGAGCCTGCCCTCCCATCTTTGGTACTTTTTCCCGCCGGAAAAAGTACAAATAAATTCATTTCCCGTTTGAAAGTGATTTTTATGGCTCCCTGGGGGCCAGGGGCTGGGCTCCCCTTCCTTTACCCGCTAACTCGATTAGTTGGGCGGCACTGTTTCTGTGGTGTCGCGCCCTACCGCAACGGCCTTCCAGGCCGCGGGGATCTGCCCCGGCCAAGGGGGCGCTTAATACGGTGCTTACGCAATAGGGAACAACTTGTTGAGGATGTTTCTGCCAAGGGCCAGCGGCTGGCCCCTTTTGGGGCGTCAGAAAAAGAGCTCCTTCCACGGGGTAGGCCTCTTGGCCCATTCAGATGGGTCGGTTCGCTGAAATCGACAACCTGACAGATTTAAGATACAATACCTAAATCTGCCAAATAGGAGAATTAAAATGAACCTTTCCAAAATTTTTTTAGCGGTGGTTTTAGCCTGCTTGACGCTGGCCGGCTGCGCAAAGCCCGCTCCGCAAGAGGAACACGCCGCCTTGCCCGTTCAATTTGTCAACGAAAAATATCACCAGCACGTAACCGATTTAACGCAGATTGACCCCGCTTACTTATTCGTTTATGCCAACCATCTATTTAATAACGGAGAAAAAGACGAGGCTTTATTCTGGTTCTATGTCGCACAATATCGCGGGCTGATCATTCGCATCATGGAAAACGAAAACAGCCGCATTCCTACTTCCCTATATCAGCAATTAGCCCAAGATGCAGGTACCCCTGTTATTGGGAAAATGGTGGTATTGGGCGATGGGTTAAACAGAGGACATCTGTATAATTATATCCACTCCGGCCTGGGAATAGACATCAACGGATATGCAGGAAGCAATATGGACAATTGGATTACCCAATTGGAAAAAGTAATGGCTTTTGAAGAAGCCCATCCCTTTGACCCCTATCAGGCCGTACCGGCAAAACAGCTAAATAAAGAAAAACTGCCGGAGGCCCAACGTCGGGCAAAAGGACTGGCGGAAATGATTGCTTTCTTAAAAGCAATAAAGCCGAATTAGAAAAACAACGCGACACATTGAAAAACAACTAAGGGAATATCGCTATGCAAAAGCGCCCCGGGATACCCCGGGGCGCTTTTACTTGTGCGGCTCAAATTACAGCGTGTCTTTCAGCTGGCCGACCAGTTCCTGCCACGGGCGTTTGGCTTCGCCGCCGCCTTGGGCAAAATCGGGCCGTCCGCCGGCGCGGCCGTTTAGGTCCGCCGCGATTTGCTTGGCCACGGTCACCGCGTCCGTATTAGGCAGTTTGCCCGCCATTTTGACCACGAAGGAGCGTTTGCCGTCCTTGTCGCACGTGACAATCACCAACGCCTGTTTGTGTTTCTGGGCTACGGTGTCGGCAATGGTGCGCAGCTCTTTGGGTTCGGCGCCGTCCGCATTGCGGATGACTAAGGCAGAACCGTTCTTCATCGTAAACGAAATTTCGTTCATACCGCCGGCCGCCAACGCTTTTTCGCGGAATTGCGTATAGCGTTTTTTGACTTCTTTGAGCTCGTCCATAATCGCGCCCACGCGGGTAAATACATCCTTTGCAGGCACTTCTAAGCGCCCGGCCAGTTCATCGGCCTGGCGGTTGACGTTTTTCAAATAGTCCAGCGCGGCGTAACCCGCCACGCCTTCAATGCGGCGCACCCCCGCGGAAACGGAACCTTCCTTCAGCACCAGCACCGTCATCACGTCCGCCGTGTTTTTTACGTGCGTGCCGGCACACAGTTCCAAACTGTATTTTTGTTCGGGGTGGTCAAAATCGCCGCCCATCAGCACAAAGCGGGCCGGGTCGGCATACGTTTCGCCCAAAAGCGTTACGGCGCCTAATTTTTCGGCGTCTTTAAGCGGACGCACTTGGCACGTAACCGGCAGGGCGCTTTCGGCCGCTTGGTTGGCAATGGCCCAAGCGCGGTTTAGTTCTTCGGCCGACGGGGTTTTGGAAAGCGTATAGTCAAAGCGGAACCGCTCTGGCGACACGTACGACCCGCTCTGGTGCACGGAAGTGCCAAATACCTGGCGCAGCGCCGCGTTTACCAAGTGGATGGCACTGTGGTTGGCCATACAGCGTTTGCGCAAGGCCGCATCTACGCGCAGCGTCACCTGTTCGCCTTTTTTCAGCGTTCCCCTTACTTTATGCAAATACACTTTGCCCAGCGGTTTTTGGACGTCTTCCACGCGGGCCGCTTCTTTGCCGGACGCCAAAATGACGCCCTTATCCCCCACCTGTCCGCCGGATTCGGCATAGAAAGGCGTTTGGTTGAATACGGCATACCCTTCGCCCGTTAAAGCGTCGGTCAATTCAAATTTATCGTTAAGCAACGCCAACACTTCGGCGGGGCTTTCCAACATTTCGTAGCCGGTGAAATGCGTGGCGGGGTAGCCGTTTTCCAGCTTTTGCATCATTACCGCTTTGCCTTTGGTAAATTCATCCGCGTAGGAGCGGCTTTTGGCTTGGGCGGCTTCTTTGGCTTTTTCATAGCCGGCTTCGTCCACCGTTACGCCTTTGGCGGCGGCGATTTCGCGCGTCAGCTCCAGCGGGAAGCCAAACGTTTCGTGCAGGTGGAAGGCTTCCTCGCCCGGCAAAGTTTTGCCGCAGGAGGCCAGCAACGCGGAAAGTTTTTCTTCCCCCGTCACCAATGTTTTTAAGAAAGTGGTTTCTTCCTGTTTGAGCACATCCTGGATGTGGGACAAATTTTTATCGATTTCCGGGTACAAGCCGGCAAAAATTTGTTGCACCACCGGCACCAAGGTATAGAGATAGGGCTTATCGTTGCCCATCAGTTTGGCATAGCGCGCGGCGCGGCGGATGAGGCGGCGCAAAATATAGCCGCGGCCTTCGTTGGAAGGCAAAATGCCTTCGGCAATCAAAAAGCTGGAGCTGCGCACGTGGTCGGCAATAATGCGCAGGGCGGAAATCTCTTCCTTCGTTTCGCCTTGGATGTGCAAATCCTTTTTGGCTTGCGCCGTAAGCGGCGTAAACAAATCCGTTTCAAACACGTTCTTCGCGCCCTGCATGGCCATACACAAGCGTTCCAAACCCATCCCCGTATCGATGTTGTTGTGCGGGAGCGGTTTTAAGGAGCCGTCTTCCTGGCGG
Organism: Candidatus Avelusimicrobium pullicaecorum; assembly: GCA_944322825.1. Lineage (GTDB taxonomy): Bacteria > Elusimicrobiota > Elusimicrobia > Elusimicrobiales > Elusimicrobiaceae > Avelusimicrobium > Avelusimicrobium pullicaecorum. Next base: position 57,118 of record CALUQD010000006.1, on the reverse strand, counting down.
TTGTAGCTTTCAAAAACGATGTTCCAGATTTCTACAAAGCGGCCGCAGTCGCAGGTGATGTCGCAATGCGGGTTTTGGCAGCCTTTGGGGCCAAAATCGTAATAAATTTCGCTGCACGGGCCGCACGGGCCGGTGGGGCCCATCGTCCAAAAGTTGTCGGCTTCGCCGAGTTCAAAAATGCGTTCGGCCGGCACGTATTTCAGCCACGCCTGATAGGCTTCTTCGTCTCGCGGGGCAATGCCGCCTTTGTAGATGCTGACGTACAGTTTATCCGCCGGGATACCCAGCACTTGGGTAAGGTATTCCCAGGCCCAGTCGATAGCTTCTTTTTTAAAATAATCGCCGAACGAAAAATTGCCCAACATTTCGAAAAACGTCAAATGGCGTTCGGTAAAGCCCACGCTGTCGATATCCGTGGTGCGTACGCACTTTTGGCAGGTGACCGCGTTTTTGAGAGAGTTGTCAATCCCCAAAAAATTCGCTTTAAACTGCACCATCCCGGCCGAAGTAAACAACAAGGTCGGGTCCGAGTGCGGAATCAGCGAGCTGGAGGCAATAATCGGCAGTCCTTTGGAATGGAAAAATTGCAAATAACCGTTTCTAATTTCAGTGCTTGTTTTCATAAAACCTTCTTATTAGCGAATAAACATATATAATAAAGTATATCAAATACAGGGGGCGCTCCGCGCGCCGCCCGCCGGAGAAAAAATGCCTTTTACCGCCGCACCCGTCCGCTTTGTCTGTTTCGACGCAGACGACACCCTTTGGAAAAATGAAGAATTCTACCGCCAGGCCGAACAGCGCTTCGCGCGTTTATTGTCCGCCCAAATGCCCCCCGAACAAGCCATCGAAAAGTTATTCCAAACCGAAATGGATAATCTTTCCACTTTCGGCTACGGCGCCAAAAGTTTCACTTTGTCTATGATGCAAACCGCGCTGGAACTGTTGCCCCCCAGCCAGGTCCCCGGCGCGATGGAAACCCTTTTATCGGTGGGAAAAGAATTAATCCATCACCCGGTGGAACTGCTGCCGGGCGTCAAACAAACCTTGGAAAAACTGGCCGGAAAATATCATTTGTCCGTCGTTACCAAAGGGGATTTGTTGGACCAGGAACGCAAATTAAAAAATTCGGGTTTGCTGCCACTTTTTAACCACGTGGAAATCGTCAGCGATAAAAACCCCGCCGCCTACCGCGCCTTATTTGTGCGCCTGGGGGCCAAACCGGCGGAAGTGCTGATGGTGGGCAATTCCTTAAAATCCGATATTTTCCCCGCGGTGGAAGCCGGCGCCCAGGCGGCCTACTTGCCGTGTGCGTGCAATTGGAAACACGAAGAAAGCGAGGAGCCGGCAAATCCGCCGTATATCAAAATTTCCGCTCTGCCGGAGTTGCTGCCGGTTTTGTTATAATTTTGTAGGAGGAAACTATGAACAAAATTTTTGGATATTTATTAATTTGCGCCGGACTGTTGTTAATTTTTTTCTCGCTGATTGGTATGTATAAGGTGTTTGTAAACGGCAACGCCGCAATGCCCATTATCCAATTGGCCGATATGCAATTAAACACCGCTTACGGGATAATACAAGTGCCTATGAAAAGTTTTTCCGCGGTCATCAATTTGCTGTTATTTGCCGTGTTTATGGTTTTTGTTCTGAGTGCCGGCGGCAAATTGGCGGGCGTGGGCAACGGAATGTTAAAAGCAGAACGCATTTATGACGCCTTGCGGGAAAATCCTTCCGCCTTGCAAAATAAGGAACAAGCAAATAAATTATGAAACTCCGCTTTATTTTAAACCCGCACAGCGGCAAATTAAACGGGGACGCGGATAAAATTTCCGCCCTAGCCGCCGCCATACAGCTGAACTTCCCAGGGGCGGATATGCGCCTGACCAAAGCGCCCGGCCACGCCACTGAACTGGCCCGCGAAGCCGCCCAAAACGGATATGCCGCCGTGGCGGCAATCGGCGGGGACGGCACAATTAACGAAACGGCCCGCGGCTTGGTGGGTTCCGCCACTGCCCTGGCGGTGATTCCAAACGGTTCGGGCAACGGGCTGGCGCGGGAATTGGGGATGCCGCTCCTCTGGCAGGAAGCGCTCGTGCGCCTGCAAAAGCCGCGCCCGGCCCAATGCGACGCAGGCCGCGCCAACGGAGAGCTGTTTTTGAATTTAGCCGGCGTAGGCATAGAGGCCGATATCGCCTGGCAGTTTATGGAACAGGGCCAAAACGGGGCCCGCGGCAAATGGCCTTATTTCAAAATCGGGGCAAAAACCGCGTTTACCTATAAGCCCCGCACGTTGCGGGTGCAAACCGACAACAACCCCGAGCAAACCCTTTCGCCGCTGACGTTGGTGTTTGCCAACGGCCGCCAATACGGAAGCAACTTTAAAATCGCGCCCGAAGCCAGCTTAACCGACGGGGAACTGGATATGGTTACCGTGTTAGACGCACCCAAATGGAAACTGGCCCTGGCGGCGCCGTCCTTCTTTACGGACCATTGGCGCCCGTTTGGGCTGACGCAAACGGCGCACGTCAAACGCGCGCGCATCGTACAGCCGGGCGAAATTGTGTATCACATCGACGGCGAACCGCGCAAAGCGCAGGACTCGCTGGAAATTACAGTAGAGCCGGCCGCCCTAAACATCTGGCTGCCGTGTTTATAATATGCCCCGCCGAAAACGCCAAGCAACGCTCCGTATCAGCCGCCGCGCCAAATTTTGGGCGTCGGTGATTGTGGCGTGCGTGTTGTTTTTTATGCAACAGCAAGGAAAGCCGCTTTCCCGCACCGGCCCCGTAGAAGACGGAGAGGTCTTGCGTAATGTATCCGTCGCGTCCGTATACGACGGCGACACTTTTAAAATCAACCTCAACTGCTCCTTTGCCGTGTATTGCGAAAAAGTGCCCGTGCGCGTACGCGGCGTGGACTGCCCGGAAATAAAAGGCAACTCCGCACAAGAAAAAGCCCTGGCCCAACAAGCCAAGGCTTTTACCAAAGAGTTTTTGTCCCACACGCCTATCACGCTCACGGATTGCGGGCGGGATAAATACTTCCGCCTGCTTTGCGGCGTAACTAATGCCAGCGGGCAGGACTTGGCCGCAGCGCTCATTTCCCGCGGGCTCGGCTACTCCTACGACGGCGGGAAAAAGCAAAACTGGAACTAATTACTTGCCGTGGATACGGTACCACTGCAACGTAATAATTGTTTTGGCGTCGGTAATTTCGCCTTTTTCAATCATTTTATAGGCTTTTTCCAGCGGGAACTTTTGCAAGTTTAAAAATTCATCTTCATCCGGCTGGTCCTTGCCGCGCGTTAAGCCGGTAGCCAAATACAGGTGCTGTTCTTCGTTGGAAAACGCGTTGCACGGGTGGAAAACCATAATTTCTTTGAGCGACTTGGCCGTCAGCCCCGTTTCCTGTTTCAGTTCCGCGCGGGCGCAAGCCAAAAAGGTTTGCCCTTTTTCGCGCTTGCCGGCGGGGATTTCCCACGTGGCCTGGCGGATGGGGTAGCGGTACTGCTGCACCAGGTAAACAAAGCCGTCTTCCACCGGCAAAATGCCGCTGGCGCCACGGTGGTCGAAATACAGGCGCGTGGACGTGCGGCCATTGAGGAGTTTTACCTCGTCCAACTTTACGCCCAATACGCCGCGGAACAGCGTTTTGGAAGAAATTTTTGTTTCTTTTAATTTACTATAATGTTTCATAGATACATCTTATAACATTTGGACCGTCCCGGTCCTGCGCGCCCGCCGCGCCCAGCAACCATTTTTAAGGATTTTTCATTTTATGGCTCAATTTGTACAACTCCACAACCATACGGAATACTCGCTGCTGGACGGTATGCTGCGCGTATCGGAAAACCATAAACCTTCCCGCTTTTTGCAAGGGCTGGCCGCGCAGGGCATCCCGGCGATGGCCATCACCGACCACGGCAATATGTACGGCGCACTGGATTTTTACGACGTGGCCCGTGCGGCCGGCATCAAACCCATCATCGGATGCGAGTTTTACATCACGGAAGGCAAATATACCGATAAAGACAGATCCCGCACCGGACACTTGACTATTTTAGTCCGCAACCACGAAGGGTATTTGAACTTGATGAAACTCAACTCGATGGCGTGGGTGGACGGTTATTATTATCACCCCCGTATCGACAAGGAAATTTTGGCCCAACACAGCGGCGGCCTGTTGTGCCTGTCGGGCTGTTTGAAGGGCTTTTTATCCCAATATGTACGCGAAGAAGGCGGCTTCGAAAAAGCCTGCCAACTGGCCAAAGAATACGAGGACATCTTCGGCAAAGGCAACTATTACATTGAACTGATGGACCACGGCATCCGCGAGGAAGTAGAAGCTTTGCCCCTGCTCAAAGACGTAGCCAAACGCACGGGCATCCCCGTAGTGGCCACCAACGACTGCCACTACGAAAAGAAAGAAGACTGGGAAGCGCACGACGTACACGTCTGCATCGCTACGGGCAAAACGCTCAACGACCCCAAACGGATGAAAATGTCCCACGAGCTGTATTTTAAATCGCCCGAAGAAATGTGCGCGCTGTTTTCCCACACGCCCGAAGCGTGCTCCAACACGTTGGAAATTGCCGAAAAATGCAATTTGGAGTTCCCCAAACACGGCTTTATTCTGCCTAATTTTGACATCCCGCCCGAGTTTCCCAATTCGGCCGAATACTTTAAAGATTTATGCCGCAAGGGCCTCACCAAAAAAATGAACGGCCACGTGCCGGACAACTATTGGAAACAGTTGGAATATGAGTTTAACGTCATCATCACCATGGGGTTCGACTGCTACTTCCTTATCGTGCAGGATTTTATCAACTGGGCCCGCGCCAACGGCATTCCGATAGGCCCCGGCCGCGGTTCGGGCGCCGGTTCGTTGGTGGCGTACAGCCTGGATATTACCCGCGTGGACCCCATTCAAAACAAACTGCTGTTTGAACGCTTTTTAAACCCGGACCGCGTCAGTATGCCGGATTTGGATATCGATATGTCCGACGCCGGGCGCGAACGCGTCATCGACTATGTACGCGGCAAATACGGGCACGATAAAGTTTCCCAAATCATTACCTTCGGTACGATGAAAGCCAAATTGGCCTTAAAGGACGTCGCCCGCGCGATGGAAATCCCCGTGGCCGAGGCCAACCGCATTGCCAAAATGATCCCCAACGACCCCAAAATGACCTTGGAAAAAGCGTTGGAAATCAACGAACTGAAAAACGAAGTGGAAAAAAACCCGCAAAGCAAACGCCTCTTTGAAATGGCCCGCAAAATTGAAGGCTTAAAACGCCATACCGGCATCCACGCCGCCGGCGTGCTGATTACCAAAGACTCCGTTTCCTCCTATGTGCCGCTGGCACGCGGCGCGCGCGACGTTATTACTACCCAATTTGAAGGGGAGCCCTGTTCCAACCTGGGATTATTAAAAATGGACTTTTTGGGCCTGCGCACGCTGACGGTTATCGACAATGCCGAAAAAATGATCCGTGAGCGCCACGACCCGAATTTCGACATCAACCAAATTCCCTTGGACGACAAAAAAACCTACGACTTGCTCTGCGCCTGCAAAACATTGGGTATCTTCCAGCTGGAAAGCGGCGGTATGCGCGATTTAATCAAAAAATTGCAGCCCACCAAGTTCAGCGACGTATCGGCCTTGGTGGCCTTGTACCGCCCCGGCCCGATGGAATCCGGCATGATGGATATGTTCGTGCGCCGCAAAAACGGGCAGGAAAAAATCGTCTACGAAACCCCCTTGCTCGAAGAAGTCCTCAAAGACACCTACGGCTGTATGGTGTACCAGGAACAGATTATGGAAATTTCCAAACGCCTGGGCGGCTTTACCCCCGGCGAAGCCGACACCCTGCGCAAAGCGATGGGCAAAAAGAAACTGGACGTAATGGAAAAATTCGGCAAAAAATTTGTGGAAGGCTGCCAGCAGCACCATATATCCGAAAAAACCGCCACCCACATTTACGAGCAAATGAAGGCTTTCGCCGGGTATGGGTTCAACAAATCCCACTCGTTTGCCTATGGGTTGGTATCGTACCAAACGGCTTATTTGAAAGCCAATTATCCCATTGAATTTATGTGCGCCGCTTTGACCAACGAAATCGGCCACAACGCCATCGGCGCGGACGATAAAGAAAATAAAATCGTCACCTATTTGGAAGAAGCCCGCAATTTGGGCTTTGAAATACTCCCGCCGGACGTGAACAAATCCCAGCCGGAATTTGCCGTGGAAAAAATCGGCGATAAAGAATACATCCGCTACGCGCTGGAAGCTATCAAAAACGCCGGCGAAGAAGGTTGTTTGTCCATTGTGCGCGAACGCGAAAAAGACGGGCCCTACCAATCGCTGGAAGATTTATGCAGCCGCATCGATTTGTTCCAAGCCAACAAAAAAACCATTGAAAGCTTGACCAAAGCCGGCGCGTTGGACAGCACCGCCCCCGGCCAGGACCCCAAAATCACCCGCGCCAACATCTTGGCCAATATCGACAACGCCGTAGACTTGGCCCATCTGGTCGCCAAAGAAAAAGAAAAAAACACCGGCAATCTGTTCGGCGATGATTTTTCTTCCGTCTTAAGCGTCAGGCAAAATACGCCCGTTATCGCCAAGCCGCTCACGCAAAACGATTTGCTCAATTACGAAAAAGAAGTGCTGGGGCTGTTCTTTAGCGGGCATCCAATGTCCAAGTATCAAAACAACCTGCCCCAGCTGCATTGCACCCCCATTATCGACATTTTGGAAGGCCGCGCCAGCGGGCGGCTGAATGTGTTGGGAATTATCACCTTGTTTAAAAAACGCCAGAACAAAAAGAAAGAAGAATGGGCGCAGATGATTATCGAGGACTGCACAGGCTCTATTATGGTAAACGCCTTTGCCCGGGCGTATGCCAACATGTCGCACAAGCTGGCCCCCAACGCCATTTTGAACTTTTTAGGCGACATCCGCGTAGATGACGAAAGCGCCCGCATTGAGCTGAACTTGCAGGACGTAAGCAGTGTGACGGATTTGATTTCCAACATCGCCAAAGAATTTACCATCCGCATCCCGGCGGATTATTCCAAAAACAACCTGCAAAAACTCAAAAGTTATTTGGATATGACCCGCGGCACCACTACGGTATTCTTGGAAGTTCCTTCCAAAGAAAACCCGGACAAAATCCACCGCATCCGCACCAACAAGCGTATTTTGCTGCACAAAGGCCTGCTGGAATTTATCGAAAACACGATGGGCAACGCCTGGAGTTTTAGATAGCCTCCATCCCCCTTGTTTTTTGATTTTTAGCGATACACTATATGTGGAGTTGCTTGATAACCCAAAAAATCCAAGGAGGATTTATGAAGAAATCTGTGCTATTGGTGCTGGCTCCTTTCTTGCTGACAGGAGCCCAATACTGTTGGGCCCAAACAGCTGTCCAGGCGGCGCAGCAAAACCAAACGCAGTCAGAAGCCGTCCCAAACCTATCTGATGCGCCCGTCAAAGGCACTACCCCTCTAATGATCGCCAGCAAAAACAATGACCTCAAAACCGTGCGCGCATTGCTTGACCAAGGGGCCAACCCCAATGAAGCCGATGCCGAAGGCGGCACCGCGTTAATAGCTGCCAGCAGCTACGGGCATACGAAAGTTGTTAAATTATTGCTGAAAGCCGGGGCGAACCCCAATCAAATGACCGCCAGAAAGGTAACGCCCTTGTTATTGGCCGCTTTGAATGGGCATCTGAAAATTATAAATCTTTTGCTGAAAGCCGGGGCAGACCCCTCTATCGGAATCACATCTGAAAACGATCCGGCAATCAACATGACTCCCTTAATGGGGGCCGCCAGCAGCGGGCATACAAAAATTGTAAAACAATTGCTTCAAGCCGGAGCAGAAACCCAAGTGGAAGATCCGCGCGGATATACTCCCTTAATTACTGCCAGTTTAAGCGGTTACACGGATATCGTTAAACTGTTGCTGAAAGCCGGGGCGAAACCCAACGCAGAAGCAAGCTGCGGGTTTACCGCTTTAATGGGAGCCAGCGCGGCCGGGAATACAAAAATCGTTAAGCTGCTGCTCCAGGCCGAGGCGGATCCAACCCTGACAAACGAAAAGGGACAAACCGCTTTGCGGGCTGCCGAACAAAACGACCACCCGGAAATCGTCCGCCTGCTGCAACAATACGGCGCCAAGCGCTAACCCGCCCTGATAGAGATTGCTTCTTGCTAACCCAAAACAGCCCCGCCCGGTTTTACCGCGGTGGGGCTTTTGCAAACAAAACGCAATTTGCTATAATAAATAAGTACTTAAACCGATTTAAGCCCAGTTGGCGCAGCGGTAGCGCGTTCCCTTGACATGGGAAAGGTCATAGGTTCGATCCCTATACTGGGCAGATTTAAAAACCACCCTCACGGGTGGTTTTTTGTTGGTTCGTATAGTTTTCCGGCCGGATAACGCAAAAAATTTCACTGAGGAGCAAGATCTTTTTTGGATATTAAAAACCGTATATCAAACCCCGCCACCCGGCGCAGGAAAGGGCTCTTCCACGATAATACTTTTTGCTTGCGAAAGGGATACTCATCCCCTCCTATTACATCCAACCAATCGTTATATACGTCATTTTGAGAATCCTCAGCAAACAAATGAGCAATAAAAGTTTGTTCCGAGGGGAATTCTTTAGCCAACGAAAACGACGCATTATACGCTACGTGATCCGCCCCGGCATATATCACAAACACCGCATCCGGATATTGGGCTCGCATGGCTTTTATTTGCTGCATCCAAAAGCGGTTGCGTGCGCGCATACTTTCCGGCATTACCCACAGTTCCCATTTCTTTTTACCGGGATTGTACTTTTCATCCAACAGCACAACATCTCGGGACGAAAAAACAACCTGAGGCTCCAGCCCGTACACCGTTATTCCACTTTTTTGGGCACGGGTAAATACTTTTGCGTACGCAGGGCTTTCCTCCCGCATGCTATCCAACGTATATTTAGATGGCTGCCCGACGGGTAAAAATTCGGTTAACAAACAAATCTTTCGCGTGGGATACTTCCTTTGGTAACTTGTTAAAAACCGAGAAACAAAATCAAGTATGACAGCCTGATCGTGTTCTTCTCCCAACAGAATATATTGGGCTTGGGAAGGAATTTCCTCCAAAAGGATATTTTCCAAAGGGGCGGGGGCAAAGCCTTTTTGTGTTCTCCACAGCGATTCTTGATTTTGTTGCACCGTTTTAGCCGACTGCAACCGTTGCTGAATCACTTGCCGACTGGCCCGATTGTTGGCGGCCAGGAAATAATTTTCTTTGGCTTCATGAGAAAGCTGGTCCCAAAAGGGCAGCTCGGCGTAGGGGCTTTTCCGGCTGTACAAGGTCTGCGCTTTTAATACTTTTTTTACCGGCAGATCCGTATCATCCACATATCTTTTTTGCCAACGGAGCAAAGGGGGAATTTGCTGGCTGGTAACACGCACCCGGGCTGATAAAATACGCTCCAGCTTAGCAACAGGAATTTGGCGTGTAAACGTCTCTTTAGCCGCGCCGCGAAATAGCAACTTAAGCGGATTGCCGGCCCACGCGGGCGGGCAGATAAGTACGCCCACACATAAAAGAAGAAGCACACCCCGCCGGAAGAATCTATTTCTTTTCATTTTACTCTCTGTCACTCGCGTTAGAAAATTGCCGCCCCTTTGTAGGGCCGCCGATATAAATATCATATCGCATCTATCTCGGCGCCGCCAGGGCCTTTTGTCCTATATAAGGCTAGGCCTTTTGGCTGACAAAGCAGGGTCTTTTTAGGCCGCATGATCTTCTTTAAAAGAGGTAAAATATAAGTATAGGTCCGCCCGTACAGACGGAAGGAGTATATATGAGCATTTTTGAAGCGCTGATGATGTTGGGTTTTGGGTTGGCGTGGCCGTTTAATATCAGCCGGTCGCTGCGCACGAAAACCGCCGCCGGGAAAAGTTTCCTGTTTATGATTACCATCGAATTGGCCTATATTTGCGGAATGATGCACAAAATCTTATACAATTTCGACCTGGTTTTTTGGCTATATGTGCTGAACTTTGTCATGGTGCTGATTGACCTTTTATTAATGATCCGCTACACCAAGCTGGACGCCTTCCGCCAGCGCCACGCCCAGCTGCGTGCCGCCCGCCGCAAAGCCGCCCATTCCTAACTGGCAGCACACGCAGGCGAATAAAAAGTATAATAAAGAAAATTTCCGTTTCGGCACCAGGTAAAAGGTATGATACGATTTAACTGCGATTACAGCGAAGGAGCCCACCCGTCCGTTTTGGAAAAGCTTGCGCTGACCAATTTGGAACAGACGCCCGGATACGGGCAAGATATTTATTGCCGCCGCGCGGTCGACTTGATTAAATCTCTCTGCAAAACGCCCCAGGCCGAAGTGCATTTTCTGGCTGGAGGCACGCAAACCAATCTCACCGTCATCGCCGCGTGTCTGCGGCCGTATCAAGGGGTGATTTCCGCCTCTTCCGGGCATATCAACGTGCACGAAACCGGCGCCATCGAAGCCACCGGCCACCGTGTGATCGCCGTCGGGGAGCGAAACGGCAAAATCACCGCTGAGCAAATCACCCGCTGCTGCCAGGAACACTGGCAGGATGACAACCCCGAATTTGCCCCCCAGCCCAAGCTTGTGTATATTTCCTTCCCTACCGAATACGGCACGATATATTCCAAAGCGGAACTATCCGCCATCCGCCGCGCGTGCGACGAAAACAACCTCTATCTGTTTATGGATGGCGCCCGCCTGGGCTATGGGCTGCAAGCCCCCGGGAACGATTTAACCTTGGCGGATATCGCCGCCTGTTGTGACGCTTTCTACATCGGCGGCACCAAAATCGGTGCGCTCTTGGGGGAGGCGGTCGTCATCGTCAACCCGAAACTGCAAAAAGATTTCCGCTATTTTATGAAGCAAAAAGGCGCCATGCTGGCCAAAGGGCGCATTTTGGGCCTGCAATTTTTGGCCTTGTTCGAAAACGGCGTCTATTTCCAAATTTCTAAACACGCCAACGAAATGGCCCAAATCATCCGCCAAGCCTGTGTAGACGCGGGATTCCGCTTTTTGTACGATTCCCCCACCAACCAGCAGTTTCCCATTATGCCGGAAAAACTCGTCAAACGGCTGGAAGAGGAATATACCTTCGCCCATATCCAGCGGCTGGACCGCGGGATGATGGCCATCCGCATTTGCACCAGCTGGGCCACGCGCGAAGAAGACGCCCGCCAATTGGCAAACGACATCCGCAAATATGCGGCGGCCCAATAATATGCTGCACATCGGCTGCCATTTATCCGCCTCCAAAGGCTTTGAAGCGATGGGCCGCACCGCCTTGGAAATCGGCGCGGACACCTTCCAGTTTTTCACCCGCAACCCGCGCGGCAGCCAGGCAAAAGAAATAGACCCGCAAGACGCGCAAGCCCTGCGCCGCTTACTGCAAGAACATCATTTTGCCCCCTTGATTGCCCACGCTCCCTATACGCTTAATCCGGCGTCGGCCGACCCCAAAACACGGGACTTTGCCCGCCAAACGCTGGCCGACGACTTGGCCCGAATGGAACACCTGCCCGGGAACCTGTATAATTTCCACCCCGGCAGCCACGTCGGCCAAGGGGCGGAGGAAGGCATCCGGCTGATTGTTCAAACCTTAAACGATATTTTAACCCCCGCCCAACACACCACCGTGCTTTTGGAAACAATGGCTGGAAAAGGAAGTGAAATCGGACGCAGTTTTGAAGAACTGAAACGCATTTTAGACGGAGTAAAAGAAAACGACAAAATGGGCGTTTGTTTGGATACGTGCCACGTGCACGATGCAGGATATTCGCTGGCGGCGCTGGACGATACGCTGGCCCTGTTCGACAAGCAAATCGGTCTTTCGCGCCTAAAAGCCGTGCACTTAAACGACAGCCTAAACCCCCAAGGCGCCCATAAGGACCGCCACGCCCTCATTGGCAAGGGGCACATCGGCACCGAATTGCTGGCGGGAGTCATCAACCACCCGGCGTTAAAACACTTGCCTTTCTGCCTGGAAACCCCCAACGACTTGCCCGGCTACGCCAAAGAGATTGCCCTCCTGCGCGGCCTGTATCAGCCGTAACCTAGCGCACCCGGCGGGCTACCAACATCACGCTGTACCCGCCCACCCACCAAGCCGCCCACGCACGCGGCAGCCCGTAATGCGCCAACCGGCGGATACACATCCCCACCCGGCTGCGCCAGCCCGGCAGTTCCGGCGGCCGTTCGACGTATTTGTTTGTATAATGCCAACTGAGGATTTCATATCCCCGCGCGTGCAGAAACCGTTTTAAATACGCCGCGGTATAGAAATGGATATGCCCCACCGACCGACGTTCTTCCTCTAAAATTTCCGGTTTGATCAGCGTGCGGAAAGACAAATCCAGCGGCACGTGCAGTACGGCAATGTCGGACAGTTTGTGGAGCCCATCCAGGAATTTTTCCGGCTCCGGCACGTGTTCCATTACATCAACCGCCAGCACGGCGTCAAACGGCCCGCCGCCCGGCGCGTCCCCTTGCACAAACCGAACATTCCCCGGCGCATTTTGCACACACAGCGCATACGCCTGCGGCGAAATTTCGCACCCGGTAAATTGCATATCCGGCCGCTGGCGGGCCCAGGTTTTCACCAGTTCCCCGCCGCCACAGCCCATATCGCAAATGGTTTTGGGGGACAGCCCGGCCTGCTTCAAAGCGCGCTTTACGTGCTCCAATTTCCACGCGCCGTCCTGCCCGTGCCAGCCGGGATTGGCCTTTAAATACGAACCATCGGTATAGATAGACTCCATACCGTCATTATACTTTAATTCTTCTCTCGTCGGAAAAAAGCTTCTTCCACACCCCCCGCCGCCTGAATAGCCATTAGGACGGGTTTCCCTTCTTAAAAATCCCTTTCTTTTTGTCCTAAATTCTGTATAATGGTTGTATATAAGATTTTTAATTCTCAACTTGGAGGAAGAATGAAAAAACTTCTTTTGGCAGTTTTTTTGTTGTTGCCGACGGCAGTTTGCGTTCAGGCCGCCCAGGATTTAAAACCAAACTGGGGCTTGAATGACATTACCGGGCAAAACCGCACGGTAACGGACAGCAGCAACCAAAACAATCCTTTGGCCATTGTGGGGGCCGGTTCGTTGGAAGATGGATCGGTTACCAACAGCTCACTGACCATAGACGGCGTATCCGTAAGCATCAATTCCCAAACCGCTGCGGACCAAGCCTATGCCCCCACCAGCGCGACGCAAGGCGCCTATGTGGCCGGCGGCGCGGTATTTAACAATACCGCCGCAGGGAACACGCTGAATATATCCAACACCACCTTAACCGGCCGTGATGCCTACGGCGGCGCGGCCAACTTGAAATACACGGCCGACCGCTTTGGCGCCGGTTCCGCTAACAACAACGTGGTGAATATCAACAACGTAACTACCAACGCGTATACGTTTACGCCTTCCGCCGGCGGCGGGTCGGTGAATTTGGGCGGCAACGTCTACGGCGGCTACTCCAAATACGCCAAAGGCACAGCCAACGGAAATACGGTCAACGTCAGCAACGGTTCCACGATCAACGGCAACGTTTACGGCGGCGTAATCGACGATATTTTGACCGAAGAAGATTTAAAAACCGCAGGGGTTTTGGATTCCTATGCCGATAACAACACCGTAGTGGTAACGGGTTCCACCGTCAATGGTACGGTCGCCGGTGCGGCCGGGGCCAGCTCCTCCAGCAACAATACGGTGCTCGTAACGGATTCCGAAGTGACGTCCGTTTTCGGGGTGGACCAAAGCCGCGGAGTAGCCGATTCGGATACCTCCGTGACCTATGCCAACAACAACACGGTTACCATCAAAGGCAGCAATGTCACCAATGCGGCGGCAGTCAACACCACCTCTATCAACGCCAGCGGCAATACGCTGAACTTGGAAGATTCTACCATCGGCAACGGCGCGGTGTACGCCGTCAACATGGGGCTGAACCGATCCGCCGTTACGGGCAACCCCGTTGCCGCCACGGTGGGTTCCAACACGCTGAACCTGTCCAAAATGACGGGCACCTTCTCTGAAATGGGTGCTTCGCTTAACTTGGTAGGCACCAGCAGCAACAACGTCTTAACCACCAAAGATTCCACCTTAACCCTTACCAACAATACGGGGAATTTCTTTGGCGGGACGTTAGATATCACGTCTTTATCCGATCACGACTTACTGCAAAACTTAGACACTTCCAAAGGCTATCTGTTTGGCGGCGCATCTATGACGTATACGTCGCGGACCGGCACCGGAACGGAAGCCCCGGAAGCCAAACAAATCGCTATCGGCGGAACCAACAGCGATAACAACGCGTTGGCTTTCTCCGGCGGTTCCGTAACGGCCAATATATTCGGCGGTTTTACGGCGTATATCGACGAAATCGACTATACCGTCACCGGGGAAGACGGCTCGACCACCACAACCGTCAAAAATGGTTTAACGGTCACCACCACCTCCTCCGCACCGGACGCCGAACCGACTGAACCCGAAGTCCGGAAACAAATTGACGATGTCTATTCTGCTTCCAACAACACGATTGTGCTGGACAATGTAAACTTCAGCGGCAACATTTACGGCGGCTATGTATACGGGGCCGAGCTGAAAGAAGAAAATATGCTCACCCAAAACAACACCGTCATCCTGCGCGGCAATGTGTCGTTGGATCCGGCTTCCGTCATCTACGGCGGCAGCAACGCCTATTATGCCAGCACCAACCACTTGGTGTTCGACCGCGTGCAGGCCACCTTCTCCGACGCCGGCCAGTTCCAAAACTTCAACCAGATGTGGAACATCAACGCGAACTTCGAAACGGATTTGAACTTTGAATTCGACGGCGTATACGCCTCGATGACGCTGGACAAATCCGCAATGAAGGAAGATTCCGCCGCAGTCGTCACCACGCAGACCACCAATGACCTGAGCAATATCCAGCAAGGGGACAAAGTCTACGATTTGACCAACAGCGGCATCGTCCTGGCGCAGAACAAAGTCGGCGCGTACTCGTTTGATTTGACGGGCGTAAAAGGATCTGCCAACAACGAAGTGGACTGGGTCCTCACCAGCACCAAAGACAAAGCCAATGTGGAAATGTATGGCCAGCTGCCGTTGGTCGGTTTGGCCTTGATCAGCGACGGCCCGGAAATGCTCACCCAAACGATGCACGACATCTGGCAGAGCGATACGGAACAAAATACCTTCTTAAACGGCGCGTACCACAACCTGCGCTACAAAACCGGCAGCGGGTTTGATTTGAACTCCGGTTTGGTGCAGGCCGGTGCCTGGAAAAAGTTCACGGACAACTGGGTATTGGGCTTCTTTGCCAAATACGCCAACGGTTCTTACGAAACGTTCCCGATTAAAGTTTCCGGCGACGCCAACGCCTTTGGCGGCGGGTTGATGACCTCGCTGCGCTACAGCGATACCGGCCGCCTGGAGTTAAACGCCGAAGTGGGTTATATGGATATGGATTTCAACTCTAATGAACTCCTCTCGGCCTTCTCCAGCAACGGGCTGTACTACGGCGCCTCGGCCGGGTTTGTGGAAAACCTCCTCCAGGATTTGGATTTGTTCGCCAACATTCAGTGGTACCGCAAAGCCAACGAGGATATCTCCGACAACCTGGGCCAAAAAATCCAGTTCTCCGCGCTGCAGAGCTTAGCCCTGCGCTTCGGGGCGGATTATATGTTCCGCTCGCTGGACTTGGGCGGCTTGACCCCGGCGGTGGGTGTGAGCGGCCTCTACGAATTTGACGGCGATTCCACCGTGTCCGTAGACAGTATGAGCAACAGCGACGCTTCGATGAAAGGAATGAGCGGCCGCGGCGAATTCTCGCTCGTCTACCACAACAACGATACCTTCCTGCCCCTGCACACGGTAATGACGGTGTTCGGCCAGATCGGCAAACGCGAAGGCTTCGGCGGCGAAGTGAACATTTCTTTCGAGTTCTAATTCAACCGCTTCTATCACAGAAAAGGCCCTTACGGGCCTTTTCTGTTTTTAGGAGATGTTGCACTTTTCCTAAAAAACTGTTATAATAATTAAGTAGTAAGAAGGGCCTGTAGCTCAGCTGGGAGAGCGCCTGCATGGCATGCAGGAGGTCGCAAGTTCGATCCTTGTCAGGTCCACCATTTTTTATTTTACCCCGCTGTAAAGCGGGGTTTTTTATGCACCGTTTGACGCAAGCCCGTGGGTCAAAGCGCAGTGCGCTGTTCAATCCGCACCGGCACATTCCCCGTGCCCCAAAACGCCTTCCCGCCGCGCAACGAAAAACATCCGTACCCCACGCCACCCCCCCCGCACCCGACCAACCCTCCGCCGCCCAACAACGCTCCGCTCCGCCCCGCAATACGGCAATAAGCCCGCTCCGCCGTCCGCGTCAACGCGTTGCCAGCCCGCAAATATCCTCCGCCCCGCCCAGGGAATTTCATACAATAGAGATATGCCCTTTTATAAAGACCGCGTTTTCCAATGGATTTTTATTTCGCTAGCCCTTTGCAAGGCGGCGGCATTTGCCTGCCTGCTTGGGCTCCACCCGCTGGGGGAAAACATCTTGGCGTTCCCCGATTCGTTAACCTATATCTATCCCGCCCAAACATTCTTGCAATACGGGCAAATGTGGGAAGCCGTATCCGTATCGCCGATGCTGCTGCGCACGCCGGGCTATCCGGCTTTTCTGGCGCTTATCCAGCTGGCCGTTGGCAACTTAACATGGGCTGTGGCTGCGGCGCAAAATCTGCTTTCACTGGTTTTATTGGTCCCCGTTTATTTAACCGCTTATAGGCTCTCCGGGCAAAAAGCCGCACGCTGGGCCGCCGGATTTTGCGCCGCCAGCGTGCTCTATTTTACGCTTTCCTTTGCGGTGCTGACCGAAATGCTGTGCGTATTTTTATTGGCTTGGTTTTGCTATTACATCGTTTGCTTTTTGCAGCAGCCAAACGGGCGGAACCTGGCCACAGCGGCCGTCTGGCTGGCGGCCGCCGTGTATGTGCGGCCGGCGGCGTATTATTTTATGTTTGCGGCCGCCGTAATGTTGGTATGTTTCAGCGCGGGGAAATTGGTGCGGTTTCCGGCCCGGAAAATCGTGCTGTTTTTTGTTTTGCCGCTGGTGCTGTGCATTGCTCCTTGGCACGTGCGAAACGCCGTTAAAACCGGATTTGGCGGATTTACCAGCGTAGGGGCCTACAACCTCTATATTTGGAACGAAGATTACCTGGCCCACGAAGAAAACATCTCCGTCGAACAAGCACATAACGCCCTGCAAAACGCGCTCCCGCCCGGGTTTAACTCCCTGCCGCCCGCCCAACAAGTTCGGCTATATAAAGCCGGGGCGGCGCCGCTTATCAAAGCAGGTTTTGCCTACAAACTGCTCCGCGCTCCCTTGTGGGCGGCCAAAACGCTTTTTGGCGCCAACTTTGTGCATTTGTCACGCTTACTCTCCGGAGGAATAGACGAAGAAAACCTGGACAGCCAAATGCTCAACCAGACCGCTGCCCTACACGCCCGCTGGCTGCAGGGTTGGAAAGAAAAGGGGTTGTTTATCCTGGCCGCGGGACAAGTGTTTGTAACCGTATTGTTGGGAATTTTTGGCTTCGGACTGGGATGGAAAACACAACGCGCGGCCGTGTTTTTTCTGGCGGTTTATTGCTTGTATTTTTGGGCGATTGGGTCGACTTTTTTTGGCGCCTATGCGCGCTTCCGCGCGCCGTTTGAATTTGTACTATGTATTTTTGCGGGAATAACCGCCGCACGGCTGTGGGAACAGAAAAAACGCCTTTTCCAACGCTCCAAATAGCAATTAAAACGCCCGCTTGCCGCGGGCGTTTTTGAAATTTTATAATCCCACCGCCAGACTGTCTATCAAAAAAGAAGGCAGTTTTTGCTGACGCATTTTTTCTTGCGTGGGACGGAAGTCATACGGCTGGCGCAAGAAGCGGAAGGTTTTTGCTTCCGTATCCCAGATTCCGAAAGAGGCTTGCGGATTATTATCACGCGGCTTGCCCACTGAACCAGGATTAATGATATAGCGGGATTTATCCGTCAGGCGGATGGTGGCATCCTCCTTTTTGTTCAAATAAATGACACACGAACGGGAAGAGCCTTTCATATAGAACGGCAAATGCGTATGCCCCACAAAACATACGCGCCCTGTCCACAGCGGGTAATTGGTCCGAAACTGGGAACAGCTGGAAAAGTATTCTTTAATCGGATCGGCCGGCGTACCGTGAACGACGGTAAAATCCGTTCCGTGTTCCACGCTGGGCAAGGCCGACAAGTAGCGGATGGATTTTTCGCTCAGTCTTTTTTTATTTTCTTCCAAGGCAGTTTTTGCGTCGTAGTTAAAAAAGACTTCCAATTCCGGGTGGGCAAAGACGGCATCGTGGTTGCCCAGTACGCACGCAATCAGATTTAAATCGGCAATTTTACGCACGCATTTTTCCGGGTCGGGGCCGTAACCAATCATATCGCCGCAATAAATAAAACGCTGCACGCCCTCTTTTTTATAGCGGGCCAGACACGCGTTCAGCGCCTCCAAATTGCCGTGCACGTCCGAAAAAACGCCAATCTTCATTATGCCTCCGCCAACGCTTCAATGGCTTCTTTCTTTTTGGCCGCTTCGGGGTTGGAGCGGTCCTCCAAGTTGACCGACATCACCTTGGACACGCCGCTTTCTTCCATCGTAATACCATATAACATACGGGCCGACTCCATCGTGCGTTTGTTGTGCGTCACCACGATAAACTGCGTGGTTTTGGAGAATTCTTTAATCAAATTGACGTAACGTTCCACGTTGGCTTCGTCCAGGGCGGCGTCGGCCTCGTCCATAATACAGAACGGGGAAGGATTGTGCGTAAAGAACGCAAACAGCAAAGACATTGCCGTGAGTGTTTTTTCGCCGCCGGACATAGACGAAATGTTCAGCAGTTTTTTGCCGGGCGGCTGGGCATAAATTTCAATACCGGTTTCCAGCAGGTTTTCCGGCTGGGTGAGCACCAAATCGCACTCGCCGCCGCGGAACAACGTTTGGTAAATGTTCTTAAAGTGCTTACGCACTTGCTCAAAGGTGTATTTGAAATTTTCGCGCGTGGTTTGGTTGATTTTATTGATGGCGGATTTCAAATCTTTCTTCGCGCCTTCCAAGTCCGCAATTTGCGTACGCAGGAAAGTGTTGCGTTCCGTCAACGCGTCGTATTCTTCCGGCGCGGTCATATTCACAGCGCCCATATTTTCGATGCGTTTGCGCATCATTTTCACGCGTTCGTAATCCACCGTTTTGTCGCCGTAATTCATTTGCGCTTCTTCCGGGGTGATGTTCCAGCTTTCAAACAAGCTGTTCACTACCGTCGTGCGCTGGCGGCGCGCGTTGGAAAGGGCGTTTTCCAAATCGTTCTTTTTGATGGCCAAGTCGGATGATTCTTTTTTGCAGGCGTTTAACGCGGCGGTTTTATCGCTGTATTCTTTTTTAAGGGCTTCCAAATCGGCGCGCATTTTGTGTTCGTCCACTTCCAGTTTGGCCAACGTGTCGCGCTCCGAAGAAAGTTTGGCTTCGGTAGACAATTTTTCTTCCGCCAAGCTCTTTAAACGCAGGTTGGACGAGGCAATTTTTTCATTTCGTTTGCCTTCGCTGTCGGTCAGGCTGTTAAATTCGTATTCGGTGGATTTTAAATCCAGCTCCACGTTGTTCTTTTTGATTTTCACTTCGTAGAGTTTCGCGCTTAACGCATTGATTTCGCCTTTGATTTTTTCCGCATTTTCGCGCAGCTGGGCTTGCGCGGTTTTAAGTTCTTCCCCTCTGGCCGTGGTTTGGGCGTGACTGTTTTTGAGTTCTTCCTGCTGGGCTTTTAAGGCCTCCACTTGTTTCTTGCGTCCTTCCACCCGAAGTAAAATTTCCTGTTTGCGGGCCGCGGCGCGTTTTAAGGTTTCCTGCGCGGCGCTTAGTTCACGCTCTTTGTTGGCGCGCTCGTTTTGCACGGAATTTAACGCCAATACCGCTTCCTGCGCTTTGGCGCGCAAGTTTTTAAGCGTTTCTTCCGCTTTTGTTAAAGCGTCGTAGTTAGCGATAATTTCCTGGGATACGGCGTCTTCCTCTGCGGATTTGGCGTCCATTTCGCCCCGGACGGTTTCTTCTTCTCCCCAATAGGCTTCCGGCGCGCGCACGTCCGCCGCGCCGCCGCCCACAAAGAACCCGCCTTTGACGGAGCCCTCTTGATACGTGTACCCGCCGATAATACAATTGATTAAATTTTCCAATTCCGGCGCATACGTCAGTTGCTTTTTGAGGGAATCATTTCCGCCGTCCGCCGCGGTTTGCGGGACTTCGGACAAAATAATAAATTTGGCGCGCGCTTTGCCGTGCTGTTTTAAAAGCTCCAACGCTTTTTCCACGGTTTGGCCGTCAGCACACAGGACGGCGTCTAAGTATTTGCCGAAGGCTTCTTCCACCGCTACGCCAAGCGCGGCCGGATATTTTAAGGCTTTTCGCAGCGTGCCTTTTACACCCGGCAAATGGCTTTGAGCCACCGTTTTGGCACCCACCCAGTACGGGTCGTTTTTGCCCTGGGTTTGAATCATTTCCAGCTTGGCATTTAACGCCGCGCGGACGGATTTGACGGCGGAAAGTTTTTCGTTCAAAGCCGTGCGCTGGCTTTGCAAATTGTGTAAATTTTCTTCCCCGGCGGCAATGGCCTGGCGGGCCTCATCGGCTTCGCGCTGTTTGGCTTGCTGGCGGACGGCTATTTCTTCCAACGCCTGCTGCAAAGAAGCCAACCCTTCTGTTTGGGTTTGGCTGGTTTTTTCAGCCGTGATTAGATCTTCGTTTTCGCGCTGGGCGGAAGATTCCTCCAGCGAAATCCGGTTGGAAACTTCCATTTGCTTGCGCACCAGCGTCATCAATTCGTTGGACAGGCGCTGCATTTCGCTTTCGGTCTGGCGCAGTTCGTTTTCCAGCTGTTGGGCTTGCGCCACTTGGGTATTGTAATTTTCCTGCAGCGGCGTCAGTTCGGCCGCCACGGCCGCCAGCTGTTCTTTGAGTTTGGCTATCGCGGGGGCAAGCTCCTGCAAACGGCTTTGCCCGCGCTGCGCTTCGGCCCCCGAAGCGGCAATTTGCGCCGTTAATTCGGCGGTTAAATTATCACAGTTTTTAATGGCGCCTTCCAGCAAACCCACTTGGTATTTGCTGGCGGAAATTTTTTCGTTAAATTCGGCGGCTTCTTTTTGTTTATGCGTTAAATTTAAATCCAACGCCGCGGCCGCGCCTTCCTGCGCGGAAATGCGGGCTTCCAAATCCTGCAGTTTACGCAGCACCGGCTCCAATTCGGCCGTATGCTGGGCGATTAAACCGTCCGCTTCTTTAATGGAACAAACGGAGATGGCAATTTCGCTTTCTTTTAATTCTTCGCGGTAGCGTTGGTACAGGCGCGCTTTTTTGGCCTCGCTGTCCAACTTTTTAATTTGTTCTTCAATCAAAGCGACCGTATCGGCCAAGCGGGCTAAGTCCAAATCCACGCGTTCCAACCGTTTGATACATTCTTCGCGCTTAGCTTTATATTTGGATACGCCGGCGACTTCTTCGAACATTTCGCGGCGCTGTTCCGGCGAGGCGGAAAGCACGCTTTCCACGCCGCCCTGGTCGATGATGGCGTATCCTTCGCCGCCGATGCCGGTATCCAAGAACAAATCGCGTATGTCGCGCAGGCGGCATTGCACTTTATTTAAATAGTATTCGCTTTCGCCGGAGCGGAAAATTTTGCGGGTGACCGTAATTTCGTTAAAATCGAGCGGCAGCTGGCGGGTGGCGTTATCGAACACCATACTCACCTGCGCCATATTTAAGGGGGCGCGTTTGGCCGTACCGTTGAAAATAATATCTACCATAGAAGCGGAGCGGAGGGACTTCCAGCTCATCTCGCCAATGGCCCAGCGCACGGAGTCAATCACGTTGGATTTACCGCATCCGTTCGGCCCGACTACGCAGGTAATGCCGGGTTCAAAGTCCAGGCGGGATTTGTCGGCAAAGGATTTAAAACCAATAATTTCGATAGCTTTTAAATACATAAAGTCCCCTTAGGCAGATATATTTTGATTATAGCATTTCCCTATACAATATAGAGGAAAAGCCTTTTTCGCCCGTCGAACGCGGCCTCCTACGCGTACGGCCCAAAACCTCCCGAAGAGACCCCGACGAAAAAAACCCCTTGCAAAGCGCGGAAAATTTTATTAGACTTTTTCGGTAAGACTGTTTTCCTTAAAAGGAGGATTATCTACATGGCAGAAAAAGTACTGAAAGTTGGAATGGACCGCGAAGACGGCTTCCTCTACTACATTGACAAAGACGGCGATATCGCCCGCGTGCAAATGGCCAGAGGCGGCAAAAAAGGCGGCAAACCGAAAAAAGTAGAAAAATGCGGTATCAAAAAAGAAAAAGGATATCTCTACTTCTTGGACAAGAAGGGTGATATCTCCAGAGCTAAAATGGTAAACGCGAAATAAAAAGGATTTAAAACACCCCGCGAAAGCGCGGGGTGTTTTGTTAGCCTGTACCGTCCGCAATTCAAAACGTTTTTGCGCGGACGAAAAATCCGACGCAAAAGGGGCGCATCTCGCATTGTACGACATCACGCAGTGCCTCAGCGTTTTGCGCCTCTTTTTATTTCCGATCATTCCCGACAATCATTCCAAGCGATGTCTGCCGCGCCGACAGCGTGTCTTTTTGCAGCGAGCATCGTCAGCGAAAAATTTTACTCCAAAAATAAACACTCCCGGCCCCGCATTTTTGCACCAATCGCACAAACAATTCCCACCGTATTTTGGACCACCCGCGCAAAGAAAGCACTTCCTGCCGGACGGTCTGAAACGTCCACTCCAGCAACGCCTGCTGCTGCGCCCGCTGGGCCGCGGAAAATTTGCGGAACCGGCAAATCCCCCAAACGGCCGCACGCACCCACTCGGCCGCAATCGCGCCGTTCCAGCGCGTACGCCGTTTTAACTCTTGCCGAAGCTCCACCAAATTCAGCAACACTCCCACCGCCATCCGAAACGATTGGCTGGTAATCGCGCCGGGGACATTTTTGCGGTAGGCATACAATTTTTCGGGCACGACCGTCACTTGTGCCGCACACAGAAAAGCCAACACCACAAAGGAAAAATCTTCCGCCACCCGCCCCGGCCAAAACCGCAGATGACAGTGCTGCACCCAGCGGCGGTCAAACAATTTTCCCCACAGCACGGCATCTTCGTATCCGGCCCGAAAACGGGGCCCATCCTCCGCAGGGACTTGCTGGAAAAAACTGCTGTGGCAGTGCGCTTTCACCCGCGAAGTTCCGTCTTCTTCCAATTCATAGAAAAAACATTTCGTTACTTGCGCCCGCGTTTGACGGGCGGCCGCATACAAGGCACTTACATACCGGGGCAAAATCAAGTCATCGGCGTCCACAAAAGCGATATACTGGCCACGGGCCTGTTTCAGCAGCCGGTTGCGCGCGATCGCCACCCCTTGGTTGGGCTGCGTCAACACCCGCACGCGGGCGTCTTCGCGAGCGGCTTGTTGCAAAATGGGCAGAGAACGGTCGGAGGAACCGTCGTCCAAGCACACCACTTCAATATCCGCAAAAGATTGATGCAAGACCGAAGCCAAACAGGCCGGCAGATACTTTTCCGCATTATAAACGGGAATTAAAACAGATACGGCAGGTTTCATACATTCTCCTCTTGTTTTAGTTTAGTGCCAAACCGAGGCGCGGCCCAGCAACATTTTGGGGGCGCACCCGTCACAAGAAGCAATCGGAACAACCAAGCGGGAAGCGGCTTCTTACCGCCCACGCAGAACAAGAGAAGGACAAAAAACGGCCATTTGCCCCGAGCCACATCACTAACCCAGAACAAACAGCCGTAGCTGCCTTGCCATATTACTATGGCAAGGAGCATTCAACGCACGGCCTGCGGGTAATTAAGCCGCCGGCTGGGCGTTTTAAAACGGCTGTTTTTGGAGTGATGTGTGCCGCTTACGCAGCGCAGCCTGTTCCGCACAGGCTTCCAAAAACAGCAGAAAGGGTGGAACTTGCGTTCCAGTCGGAAATCATCCGGCTCTTATATAGTAACAAATTTTGTCCGGCAGCCAAAGAACCGGGCTTGATTTTTGTCCAATCCGGCCTACACTAACTATATCCGACGTACCCGGAGGCGCATCAAATAATTCTTCAGCTTTCTACGCAGCATTCCCGCTGCCAGCAATAACACCCGCCGCCAGGCGTTTGCGTTATTGCATCCGTTCACCTATCCGCGCCGCGCGGGCGTTGTGCCCGCTCCCACGGCGCAGCTGCCCCCGCAGCTCCGGCCGGTTTACACTTAAACCGCAAACGAACCAACCGCCCCCGTACGCGCGGGCGCGCGGGTTTCATTGACAGGGGGCCCGATTAATGGTTTAATAACTCTACGGGGGTTTCTCTCGTACTTATTTAACGGAGGAATTATGGATATTAAAATTACGGCCAAAAACATTAAACTGACTCCGGCCATCAAAGAATTTATCAACACCCGCGTGGGAAAAGTGGAAAACTTTTTTGACAACATCGTTTCCGCGCAAGTGCTTATTTCCGTAGAAAAGAAAATCAACCAGCGCGCCGAAATTATTTTGCACACCGGCGCCAAAACCACCATCAGCGCCAGCGCGGTGGAAAGCAACCTCTACAAAGCCATCGACGCCGCCGCCGTGAAAGCCGAAGCGCAGGCCAAAAAAATCAAAAACAAAGCCAAAGCCCGCAAAGTAAGCAAAAAATCCGTCAAAGAAGTGGATTTGAACCCCTTTGCCGAGCATGTGCTTTTGCCGCAGGACGACGTGAAATTCTCCGTCATTAAGCAAGTGGAAGTGGCGCCGATGAACCCGGAAGACGCCGCCTACGAAATGGAACGCCTCGGGTATTCGTTCTGGATTTTCTTGGACGAAGATTCCAAGCAAATTAACCTCATTTTCAAACGCTTGGACGGCACCTACGGCTTAATTAAACCGGTTAAAAAGAAATAAGCCACACGGGGGCGGTCTTGGAATTCACCAAATCAATCACCGTAGCAGAACTGCTCCAGGTTAAACGCCTTAACCTGGAGCTGGTCTGCGGCAAACGGTATATCCACCGCGAAATTACGCTGGGCAGCGTCAACCGCCCC
This sequence comes from Candidatus Avelusimicrobium pullicaecorum, assembly GCA_944322825.1. GTDB lineage: Bacteria > Elusimicrobiota > Elusimicrobia > Elusimicrobiales > Elusimicrobiaceae > Avelusimicrobium > Avelusimicrobium pullicaecorum. Next base: position 31,892 of record CALUQD010000006.1, on the reverse strand, counting down.
GGCCTGGCGTTATGCGGACATTTGGATAGCTTCCGGGCTAATTCCGTGCAGGTTTTTGGCCGCGGGGAACACGCCTTCTGCGTAAAAGAAAACAAAACCCGGCTGCGCGCCAATGTGGAAAAAATGCTCATCGAGGGCAAAGTTCCCTGCGTGATTATGGCCGCCGGCTTGGACCCGCTGCCCGCCATCCGCAAGGCTTGTTTAAGTTCGGATGTGCCTGTTTTAAAAACCGATATGGAATCGTCCGCTTTCGTGGCGGAATTTACCCGCTTTTTGGACGAAAAGCTCTGCCCCGTTACGCATATGCACGGCGTGCTGGTGGACGTAAGCGGCACGGGTGTGCTGATCCGCGGGGATGCGGGCATCGGCAAGAGCGAATGCGCCCTGGAGCTAATTAAACGCGGCCATATTTTGGTGGCTGACGACGTAGTAGAAGTGCAAAAACGGTTTGGCCGTTTTCTGGTCGGCTCCTGCCCGACAATGCTCAAGCATTATATGGAAGTAAGAGGGCTGGGTATTTTGGACGTACCGCTTTTGTTCGGCGTAGGCTCTACGCTCGACGAAACCAACATCGATATGGAAGTGGTGCTGACCTCCCCCAACAAACAACCCATCGACCGGCTGGGAGTGGAGCAGAAAACGACTAACATCCTGGGTATCGAAATCCCTTCCTTGGGGCTGCCCGTCACGCCGGGGCGCAACCTGGCGGTGCTGATTGAAGTGGCGTCTTTGAACCAACAGCTAAAAAGCCAAGGGATTTTTTCCGCCAAGGAATTTAGCCAAAAAATTTTAGACAAAATGAAAAAGGGTGCCAATGGCAAACAATAAACGACGTATTTTCATCATCACCGGCCTAAGCGGGGCGGGCAAATCCCAGGCGCTGAAAATCTTGGGCGACTTCGGTTTTTACTGCGTGGACAACTTGCCGCTGGCCCTGTTTAAAAATTTCACCGACTACATCAAACAAAGCGGCGAAGGCAAAGACATCGCCCTGGGTATCGACGTGCGCGAAGGCGGACGTTTAAAAGATATGCCCAAAATTTTAAACTCGATGGTGGCGGATGATTTTGTGGTGAAAGTGATTTTCCTGGACGCTTCGGAAGAATGTTTGATACGCCGCTTTTCGGAAACCAAACACCGTCACCCCATTCATAAAAAACTGGCCGCCGCCATCGCCCACGAACGGGAACTGATGAGCCCTATTCGCACGATGGCCGATAAAGTAATTGATACCTCGGATTTAAAACTGGGCGAATTAAAAGAAAAACTCTCTGCGCTCTTGGGCCTCACGCGCGAAGGCGATATGCAAATTTCCGTGGTGTCATTCGGATTTAAAAACGGCATTTTAAAAGACTGCGATATCGTAATGGATGTGCGCTTTCTGCCCAACCCGTATTATATCCCCGAGCTGCGGGAAAAAACAGGCTTGGATAAAGAAGTACAAAATTATATTATGTCGTTTAAAGAAACGCGTGAATTTTCGGCTAAATTTGCCGATTTGATAAAGTACTTAATACCTAAATATATAAAGGAAGGTAAAAGCTACCTGACGATTGCTATGGGCTGCACCGGCGGCAAACACCGCAGCGTTTTTATGGCGCATACGCTGGCGCAGCAGCTGGTAAAAGCAGGGCTCAACGCGACGGAATTTCACAGAGATATAGGACTTTAATTATGGTAAAAATCATTTTAGTAACCCACGGCCATTTGGCCCAGGAAATGTTGGAAACCGCGGCACAAATCATCGGCAAACCGGCCGATGACGCGATGGCCGCTTTTTCCGTAACCGCCGCCGCTTCGGTGGAAAAAGAAGCGGCCAAATTGCACGAATTGCTTCAATCCTGCGAGGAGGGCGCCGTTATCTTAACGGATATTTTTGGCGGCAGCGCCACCAATATCTCGTTGACGGCCAGCAAAGATTTGCCCAAATGCTATGTGATTACCGGGCTGAATTTGAGTATGTTGCTTACGGCCCTTAACAGCCGCAAGAAACTGCCCGCCAAAGAGCTGGCGGAAAAAATTGAAGCCGACGGCAAACGCGCCGTCATTAATGCAACGGAACTGCTGATGAAGGGGCTGTAATGCCAATTATTTTTGCGCGGGTAGACGACCGCTTGATTCACGGCCAAATTGTACAGGCCTGGCTGCCGGAACTAAATGTGGACGAGATTTTAATTCCTTGTCTAAAAGGGAAAGAATCGTGTCTTAACCGCGGCCTGTTACGCCTGAGTTTGCCGTATGAGTACGATTTGACCATTTTGGACGCCCACGACTGCGCCCGCTACGCCGCGCAATCCAAACGGCGCATTTTCCTATTGATGGGCTCCTTGCAAGAGGTAACGGAACTCATCAAAGACGGTTTGCAGCTAAAATCGCTCAACATTGGCGGAATGCATTTTAAGGAAGGCGCCCAAAAGCTGGATGAAAACGTGTTTTTGGATGCATCCGACAAACAGTTTTTAAAGTTAATACGGGACTTGGGAATCTCTATTGAAACACGGGCGGTTCCCAACTCTCAATCCGTTTCGGTAAGCGAGGCAATTGGATAATGACCCCCGAAGTATTTATGCTGTGTGTATTGGCCGCTTTGTTAGAACTGGACACCACCTACGCTTTCCAGCTTACTTTTTCGCGCGGGATTATTGCCGCGCCGCTCTTGTCGCTGGTAACGGGGGACGTAATGGCCGGGCTGCAAGTAGGCGTTTTTACGGAACTGATTTTTGCGGATGTCAGCCCGTTAGGCGGCATTTTACCCCCCAGCGCAGTAGTCTGCTCGGTCATCTCGCTGGCCTTGCACGCAATGGGAATTGAATTATATTTCGCTTTCTTTTTTGGCGTAATAGGGGCCATATTATTTGCCATTGCGGAACGGTTTATGCGCAAGAACCGCTTTAAATGGCTGGTTTACTGGGAAACCCAGATTCTTAAAAACCCCAGTATGGTGTTGCGCACCGTGCTCTTTACATTGGCAACTTCCTTTTTGATGAATTTTGCTTTGATTTTTATCTTTACGTGGGTGTGCAGCAAAGGAATGCTGTGGCTGCTGCCCCATATTCCAACCCAGGCGCACTTTGCGTGCCGGTTTGCCTATATGGCTGTCCCGTGGATTGGGCTGGCCACGCTGGTGCCGGCATTCCGCCTAAAAGCGAGGTAACACGATGCGGTTTTCGATGCGTTTCAATCTTTTTCTGCGCTCGTTCTTCTTGCAAACGGGTTGGAATTATATGAAATACCAAAACCTGGGGCTGACGTTTGTGATGCTGCCGTTTTTAAAAGAAACCTATCAAAACGACCGCGACGCCCTCCCCTCGGTATTGCAGCGCTATTTGGAAATTTTCAACACCCAGCCGGTTATGGCGTCCTTCTGCTTTGGGGCGCTGGCCCGGCAGGAAGAAGAAATTGCCAAGGCGGAATCGCTGACGAAATTTAAAGAAAAAATGACGGAATGGGCCTCCATCAAAAAGGGCCTTTCCATCACTACCGCCTCTATCGGGGATCGGTTGTTCTGGGGCACCTTAAAACCGCTTACTCTGCTGATTGCCTTGTTTATTTGGCTGATGTTGGGAGTAAACTTTTTTGAAATCAATTTGCCGGCCTCGGTGCCGCTGGTGTATGTGTTTGCGGCGGGAGGAGTGGCTTTCTTTGTGTTTAATGCCATTGCTTTGTTCGTTAAATGGCAGGGCCTTAAAATCAGTTATCACGCGGGCGAAAAGTCTTGCTACGGGCTGACGCGGTTTGACTGGAACAAAACCATCTACAACGCCAAACGCATTGGATTGATTTTTGCGGTGGGGATGATTTTGTTCGGCCTATACCATTATTTAAAAGATTTTACCGAATTGGATGTACACTTCGTCACGCGGGCGGTCATTGTGCTGTTCTTTGTGATGATCAGCTTTGTCACCCGCAAATTGCGTATACCGAACATGTACTTATATCTGGCGGCGGTGGTGGTGTTCAACCTCGTCTGCTACTTATAAAGAGGCATTTGTGATACAGCAAGATATCAAAATTATAAACCGCTTAGGCCTGCACGCCCGTCCGGCCGCGCAGCTGGCGCAGACGGCCGCCAAATTTTCCTGCGATATTCAGCTGGCCAAGGATGACGTCAAAGTAAACGCCAAAAGCATTATGGGCGTAATGATGCTGGCGGCGGAATTTGGGTCGTATATACAGGTAACGACAGACGGTTCAGACGAAAAAGAGGCTTTTGAGGCCATCAAAAAGTTATTCGACGATAGATTTAATGAAGAATTCTAACAAGGAACGCAGTATGCTCGTGTTAAAAGGCGTGGCCGCCAGCCCGGGGGTATCCATCGGGCCGGCAGTGCTTTTGCCGGGGGAAAGTTTTGCCGTAACCCGGCAATACGTGGAACCCGGCGAAGTGAAAGCCGAATTGCAAAAAATCCGCACCGCTATGCAAAAAACGCTGACGGAGCTGGACGCCTGCGAACAAAAAGTGCTTTCCACCCTCGGGGCCGAATACGCCAACCTGATGTCCACCCACAAACTGATTTTGCAAGACCCGGCGCTGAAAGACTCGGTTTCCAAAAAAATCCGAACCGAACACCTTTCGGCCCAGGCCGCCATTTTCCTCACGCTCCAAGAACTGGCCGCCAGCTTTGATAAAATAGAAGACCCCTTTTTCAAAGAACGCCGCAACGATATTTTTGACGTAGGCAAGCGTCTGGTCAACAATTTGGAAGGCGGCAAGCGGGAATTTTTGGCTTCCATTACCAAACCGTCCTTGCTGGTAGCCCACAATTTGTATCCGTCCGATACCATCAACCTGCAAGAAAACCAGATTATGGGCTTCTGCACGGATGTGGGCGGCAAAACCAGCCACACGGCCTTGCTGGCGCAGAGTTTAAACATTCCGGCGGTGGTGGGGTTGTCCACCGCGTCCAAAGACGTCCAATCCGGCGACACGCTGATTATCGACGGCGAAAACGGCCTCTTGGTCATCAACCCGGACAAATACACATTGGCCAATTACCGCAAAATCCAGCGCGAACTGAAAAAGACAGAAGCCCTTTTAAAAACCATCAACCACCTGCCGGTCATTACCGAAGACGGGCACGCCATCAAGCTCTTGGTCAATTACGACCCGCGCACCGACAACAAAGAAAACAAACGCCTCATCACCGACGGTTTGGGCCTCCTGCGCACCGAATTTTTGTATATGAATACCCCCACCCCGCCCACGGAAGAAGAACAATACCAAACGTATCTGTCCGTGGCCAAACGGTTTGATATGCGCCCGGTGACCATCCGCCTGGCGGACCTGGGGGCCGACAAATTGCCCGATTTCCCGCTGGACGAATTTGACCAGGACGAAAACCCCTTTATGGGCTGCCGCGGAATCCGTTTATTCTTAAAAAACCCTGAACTGATGCATACCCAGCTGCGGGCCATCCTGCGGATGGCGTGCGAGGTGCCGGCGCAGGTAAAAATTATGATTCCGATGGTGTCCTCGGTGGAAGAAGTGCGCCACGTACGCGCGGCGTACGACCAAGCCTTGAAAGAAATCGAAGCCGAAGGCAAAAAGCCCGTCAACCGCGTGGCGCTGGGGGCGATGATTGAAGTGCCCGCCGCCGCCATTGCGTTGGACGGAATGATTCATTTGCTGGATTTTATTTCCATTGGCACCAACGACTTGATACAATATCTAGTAGCGGTGGACCGCGTCAACCAGGAAGTGGCCCATATGTACGACCCCTGCCATCCGGCAGTTGGCCGCACCATCAACCAAATCATCCAAACCGCCCACAAACGCAACAAAAAAGTGAGCATCTGCGGGGAAATCGCCTCCGACAGCAAAATGCTGCCGCTGTTGCTGGGCTGGGGGATAGACGCGCTTTCCGTCACGCCGCGGATGTATCTGCGCGTGAAAAACAACATCCGCAATTTGAATTTTGAAACCTGTTCCGACTTGGCCCAAGCGGCGTTGCTGATGGGAAGCTCGGAAGAAATTAGAAACTTAATTGAGCAGAACGATAAAAATGAAGATTCGTAATTTTTCCATTGTCGCCCATATCGACCACGGCAAGACCACTCTTTCCGACCGCATTTTAGAAGATACCGGCACCGTACCCAAGCGCAAAATGCAAGCCCAGCTGTTAGACGGAATGGATCTAGAGCGCGAACGCGGCATCACCATCAAAGCCAAAGCGGTACGCATTGTTTACAAAGACTATATTTTAAACTTAATCGACACCCCCGGCCACGTGGATTTTTCCTACGAAGTGGCCCGCTCGCTGCGCGCGTGCGAAGGCGTGCTTTTGCTGGTGGACGCCTCGCAAGGGGTGGAAGCGCAAACCGTCGCCCACGCCCACTTGGCGCAAAGTTTGGGGCTTAAAATCATCCCGGTAATGAACAAGGTGGATTTGTCCCAGTCCGACGCGGACTCCTCGGAAGAACAACTGTGGGATATTTTAAGAGAACCCATAGAGGCCGAACGCGTCAGCGCCAAAACCGGGATGGGCATTGAACATTTGCTGGACCGAATTATCACCGATATTCCCGCCCCGCAGGGCGACCCTAACGCGCCGCTTCGCGCGCTTATTTTCGACTCGTATTACGACCCCTTCCGCGGCGTGATTATGTATATCCGCTTAGTGGACGGCAGCATTAAGCCGGGGCAAACCATCCAGTTTATGTCCTCCGGCGCCACGTACAAGACGGAAGAAATCGGTTTTATGACGCCCAAACAGCTCCACAAGGCCGATTCCCTTTCCGCCGGCGAAGTGGGGTATTTGGTGGCCGGCATTAAAGACATTCACCAAGTAAAAGTGGGCGACACCGTCACCCTGGCCGAACGCCCGGCAAAAGAGCCGCTGCCCGGCTACGCGGACGCCAAGCCGGTAGTGTTTGCCAGTATTTTCCCGGTGGAAACGACCGATTTCCCTCTTTTGCGAAAAGCGTTGGAAAAACTCAATTTGTCCGATTCTTCTTTCCACTACCAGAGCGAAACGTCCAAGGCCCTGGGCTTTGGGTTCCGTCTGGGGTTTATGGGCATTTTGCATATCGAAATTGTAAAGGAGCGGTTGGAACGCGAGTTTAACCTCTCGCTCATTGCCACCAGCCCCAACGTGGTGTATCACGTCAAATTTACGCCGCGCAAATCCCACCCGCAGGAGCTGGCCGCTCTGCCCGACGCCCCGGACGACCCCGGTTATAAGATTATCGATAACCCGGCCAATTTCCCGCCGCACGGCGACATCATCGACATCAAAGAGCCCGTCATCCATATCACCATTGTTACCCCGGTGGAATTTATGGACGGCGTGATGACTCTGTTAAAAGAAAAACGCGGCACATTTATGAGCATGGACCACCTGTCCAACCAACGCGTGATTATCAAATACGAAATGCCAATGGGCGAAATGGTGATTGATTTTTACAATAAATTAAAATCCGTTTCCAAGGGCTATGCTTCGTTTGATTACGAGGTGGCCGGCTTTAGAAGTTCGAATGTTGTGCTGATGGAAATTTTATTGCACGGTACCCCGGTGGACGCGCTTTCCGTAGTGGTGCATAAAGACAAAGCCCAAACGATGGGCCGCGCACTGTGTGCAAAGCTCAAAGAGCTCATCGGCCGCCAACAGTTTGAAGTGGCCGTACAGGCCGCGGTAAACGGCAAAGTCATCGCGCGTGAAACCATTCCCGCCTTCCGCAAAGACGTTATCGCCAAATGCTACGGCGGCGACATCACCCGCAAACGCAAATTGCTGGAAAAACAGAAAGAAGGCAAAAAACGGATGAAAGCCATCGGCAGTTTGAACATTCCGCAGGAAGCGTTTGTGGCAATGCTAAAGATTGATGAAGAATAAATCTCGCTGTTTTGCAAAAAGCCCGGCCAAACGGCCGGGTTTTTTATGCAGAACGAAAGAGAACCTAGGGCTCCAGCCAGACCGATCCGTGAGACGTTTTGGTATACGTGTATCCTAACGCTTTGCACAGCTGGGTGCCCAGCGTTTGGTTGCACGCCTCTTTTGACCTCACCCAGCAAAACCCTTTCCCGGGATAATCGCCATCGGCGTGATCATAATAAATTTCATAATTGTTACACAACCGTTTTAAATCCACCACCGCTACCCGGTTACCGCCATTGAGCAGTATTATGGACTGGCCTTCTTTAAGCGTCGGAAAAGAAATATCCAATTCATCCATAGCTGTTGCATAACTGCCGTTGGCCATATAGTAAATTTCTTGGGCATTTTTTACGGCACGGGCCATTGTAATCAGTTCCGTAAACCGCGCCTTGGCTACTGCCACTTGATATTTGGGCAACGCCACCGCCGCTAGGATACCAATAATTAAAACGACTACTAATAGCTCTATTAGCGTAAATCCGGCGTTTTTCCCCGCCGGGAGGGTTTTTTGATAAATTTTGGTCATAGCCAAAATTTATCAAAAAAAAAAAACAAATCAAGGGGTCAGAGCCTGGCCTCCCTTTCCTTTGCCCGGTAACACGATTAGCGGAGCCACACTGTTTCGGAAATGTCGCGCCCTGCCCCAAAAGCACCAAGGCGGTGCTCCCCGCACCGAGCCTGGCCGCCCAACTCGTTGCCCGCCAGCAGGCGGGAAAATCCGCATAACCCTAGCCCAAACGCGCCCCGCATATTCCTCCATATTTGCTAAAATAGTACATATGATTTTGGAAGGACGCACCCTAGCCGCACACATCCGCGAAACCCTGCCCGCCAGGGCGGCGGCTGTTTGCCAAAAAATGGGCCGCCCAATCAAACTGTGCGCCATCGGTTCGACTGAAGATTACGGGGCCTACCTCTATCTAAAAAAAGAAGTGGAAGCCGCGCAAAAATTGGGCGTACAAACGCAAATTTTTGAAATTAACAACGAAACCCCGGCGTCCGAATTTTTGGCTCTGGTGGAACGTCTGTCCGCCGACCCGGCCACCGACGCGATTTTAATCCCGCGGCCGCTGCCCGCCCATCTGGCCGCCACGGACTTTGCCGACCGCCTGGCCCCGCAAAAAGATATCGACGGAATGTCCAACATCAACGCGGGCAACTTGTTTTTATGCAAAACCTGGGCGGAAGTGCAGGCCTTAAAAGGATTTGTGCCCTGCACGGCGGCGGCTGTTATCCGTTTGCTGCAATACCACAACATCTCGCTGGAAGGAGCCGAAGCTGCCGTTATCGGCCGCTCCAGCACGGTCGGCCGCCCGCTGGCGCATTTGCTGACGTGCCAAAACGCCACCGTTAAAATCTGCCACACCAAAACCGATTTGCCCCGCGCCTTAAAAGACGCGGATTTGGTCTGTTCCGCCGCGGGCGCCCCGGGCCTGATTGACGCCGCCTGGCTGCGCCCCGGTGCTACGCTAATAGACATTTCCACTAATTGGAAAAACGACCGCCTCTGCGGCGATGCCGACCCGCAAGCCCTGCAGCAGCGCGGCGTTTCTTACTCGCCGGTTCCCGGCGGGGTGGGGCCTGTAACGCTTGCAGTATTGCTGGAAAACATTATACTATCTGGTGAAAGAAAACTTAAGGAGAACGTATGAGAAAACTTCCCGCCCTTTTGGCTTTAATTGTCTGCGCCGGTTTTTTGACCGCGTGCACCACCAACAAACAACGCGAAGAAAAATACCACCGCAAAATTTATTTGACGGAAGAAGATTATTTGGAAGATTTGTCCAAAGATGCCGTAAAAGAACGGCGCGAAACGCCGCCCAATGTGGAATCCGAATATATCTTTAACGTCGGCCCCGAAGAAGAAAAAACCATCTATTTCTTCGACGACCGCCAACAACCCAAAGTGCCCGGCCAGCCCAGCGAAGCCGATTACAAAAAGGAAAAACGCCTCTGGCAAAAACCCAAACGCTACACGCCGGAACAATACTATGGGATGCAAGCCCCGGCGGAAGATTCTTCCCAATCGGCAGAGTCTTCCTCGGCCGCAATGGATTACGGATACGACTATTAATTTGTTTTCCCACCCAAAAGCCCCGCTCAAAAGAGCGGGGCTTTTTTGGCGGTCCCATTCGTTATACAAACAAATCAATGCAATCGGTAAAAATACCGTCCGCCCCCTGCTCCGCCAACCGCTGCGCCAGCGGCGCTTCATTCACCGTATACAAATACACGTTTAAACCGTTTCGGTGGCACACTTGCGCTGTTTCCGGCGTAAAACGCGTGTGATTCATATGTACGCTTTCCGCCCCCAGCCTAAGCGCCAAAGAAACGTCAAAAAACCGCGTTAGCAGGCCGATACGAGCGGTTTTATCCAATTCCCTTATCCGGGCCAGGGTGTCATAATCAAAGCTGGAAAACAGGATTTTTGAAAGCATTTGCGGCGCGCGGGCATACAGTTCTTCCAATAGCCGCTTTTCCAGGCCCGGATAGAGATTCCCATCGTTTTTAAGCTCGATGTTCAGCAACTGCAAATCCGGCGCGACCCGCGGCAGAATTTCTTTGAGTTCCGGCACAAACAGTGTTTGATTATCAAACCGATTGACCAGCGGATACTTTTGCAGGTCCGCCCGCGTGAGATTTTTTAGCAGCACATCCGCCCCAGCCGTAGCTTGGAGGGAATAATCGTGGTGAACCACGAGCGCGCCGTCTTGCGTAAGGTGGACGTCCAACTCGTAGCAGGACGCACCCAGCCGACGCGCCAACGCAAAAGCGGGAACCGTATTTTGAACTTGCCGGGCCGAAGCGCCCCGATGAGCAAAGTAAAGCATACCTTAGTGTAAAAAAATAAAAATTTCCTGGCAAGGGCCCTTTTCTCTGTGCCTAAATGGGACATATAAAAACCCCTCTTACCCAAAGGATAAGAGGGGTTTTGCCATACAAAAGGTTAAGGCATCAGATAAGTCGTATAGGGAGAGTTTCCATTCACCGTTGTTTGAGAAGCAACCCGCCCGCCAAAGCTCTTGCACACGCGGGTAGCCAGGGGACTGTTGTCATAGGCGCCGCAGTAATGCCCGCCGGCCAAACTGCTGCTGGTATTATCAAAATATGACAGATATTCTAGTCCTCCGCCTAAAAAAACCGCCTGCGCGAACATCCGATTGGACGCGATGATATATTTGTATTGCGAAGACTGAAAAGACGTGCCATTTTCCAACAAGGTAAATCCTTCCGGGACATCCACCCCCAATTCGTCCCATGTTGTGGCATATCTTCCATTTGCCATATAAAAGACTTCTTGCAATTTCCGATAATGCTCCGTTAAAGTAATCATTTGCGTAAAACGGCTCTTGGTCACTGCTACTTGATATTGCGGCAACGCCACCGCCGCCAATATGCCGATGATTAAAACCACCACTAATAGCTCTATTAGCGTAAATCCGGCGTTTTTCCCCACCGGGTGGGTTTTTTGATAAATTTTGTTCATAGCCAAAATTTATCAAAAAAAAAAAACAAATCAAGGGGCGAGCCGCCCCTCCCCTTTCCTTTACCCACTAACACGATTAATTGAGCCACACTGTTTCCGCCCTGTCGCGCTGTTAAAAAAGGAAAGCCGTTTCCGCTTTTGCTTTTGCTTTTGCTGTGGCCGTGCTTGTTGTGGTTATTTCCGCTTATGTTGTTGTGCGCAGTTGCCGTGGCCGTTTATCCGCCCCTTTAGAGCCGTCTACAAAAAGCCTTTCAAACGGAGAAGAAATTTTATTGTTTGAGCGCGGGATACCCGCGCGAGTTATAAAATTTCCCGTTTGAAAGTGATTTTTGTGGCTCCCTGGGCCAGGCGCTTTTTAGTACTTTTTCCCGCCGGAAAAAGTACATATAAACAAGTGATTTTTGTGGCTCCCTGGGGGCACCGAGCCGGTGCTCCCTTCTTTGGTACTTTTTCTGCTGCCAGAAAAAGTACATCTAAAACAAGTGATTTTTATGGGGCCCTGGGCCGGGGCCAGAGCCTGGCCTCCCGTTCCTTTACCCGTTAGCACGACTTGTTGGGCCACACTGTTTCCGCAATATCGCACTCCAACGAAACGGCACCGAGCCGGTGCTCCCCTTTCCTTTGCCCTTCAGTTGCCCTTCAGTGGGGCTAGCGGAGCCGCACTGTCGCACCCGGCTAAAGCCGGCCGAGCCGGGCTTCCGCTTTTTGCGCACCCCGGCGCAACAAAAAAGCCCCTTCCAAAAGGAAAGGGCTTTAAAAATGACCGCCGGCTATTTCAATTCCGACGTGCAATTCGGGCACCGCGTCGCCGCCAGCGGGATATCCGTACAGCAATACGGGCACGCTTTCGTGGCCGGGGCGGGGGCTTCTTCTTTCTTGCGGTTCAGTTGGTTAATGGCTTTAATCAACACAAAAATACACGCGGCCACAATCAAAAAGCTAATGATGGCATTTAAGAAATTGCCGATGTTCAGCGTCGTGGCGCCCGCCGCCTGCGCCGCGGCCAACGTGTCATAGGGGCCGGGGACATTGGCCCCTTGCTTGAGCACCAAAAACCAGTTGGAAAAATCTACTTTCCCCATTAATAATCCAAGCGGAGGCATTAAAATATCGGCCACCATCGAATTTACAATTTTGGTAAACGCCGCCCCCACAATGATACCGACCGACATATCAATCACACTGCCGCGTACAATAAATTTTTTGAACTCGCCTAAAATACTTTTCAACATATTGCCTCCGTTATTTTACCAAACCGACCGCTTTCAAAAGCGGGGTATACAGGTCATCTTCCGGCGGATATTTAATCTCGTCCGGGTCCGTCTTATCCACAAACTCCACCGGCGCTTGTTCCACCCGGCACAGCGGGCGTTGCTCGGCCGCCTCGCCCATCGTCAGCGCGCACGCGGCGGCTAATGCGTCGGCCGCGTTGACCAGCGTTACCGATAATTTTTTACCAAAAATATCCGGCGTGCCGCGCAAATCTTTTACTCCTTTAAACCCCGCATATGCAACGGCCGCGCCGATTACCCCCGCACGCAAGGGCAAAATCATACTGTCCGTAATAATTACGCCCAATTCTTTAACGCCCCATCTTTTTTGCAGTTCTCCGCGAAGTTCGGCCGCGCACGCATAGCAGTCCTGCGGCAGTAAAAGCAATTTGCCGTCCGCGTTGGACTCGTCAATCCCGGCGTTGGTCATTATCATACCGCTTTTGATTGTCAGCCACGCCAGCGGCGTTTGCAGGGCCGCGCGGCTTTCCCGCCGGATGAGCGCTTCTTTTTGGGCGCGGCTTTCGTACGCCACGCTGAGGCCTTTCCACAAACAAATCAGTTTAGAAGAAACCGTCAGCACCGTTTTTTCCGCCACGGACGGCAAATGCGCTGCAATAAAAGCAGGCAAGTCCTCGCGCTCTTTAAACAACCGGGTATGAATGGGCGTAATTTGCATATTAATCAAAGGGAGCCACGAAACTGCAAAACACTTCGTTGGCCAAAAAGAGTCCTTCAAAAGATAATTTTATCTTTTTTCCGTCCCGCACGAGCAAGCCGGAAGCCAAATGCTTTTGGATTTCCTTGCCGAAAAAGGCTTCCTGCTCGGGCGACAATTCCACGCCGTCCAATTTCCGAAGCCCCAGCATCAAGGTTTCGCCTTTGCGCGCTTTGCCGGTAAGCGTTTCGGAAAACACCACCGGGCTTTCGCCGTTTTCTATCCGGCGGATATATTCCTGCACATCGGGCGTATTCTGCCGGCGGCAGCCGTTTAGATACGAAGCCGCCGCACTGCCCAGGCCGATATAATCGCCGTTATTCCAATAGTGCGTATTGTGTTTAGCTTCATACCCGGGCAAAGCAAAGTTGGAAATTTCATAATGGTGATATCCGGCCTTTTCCAAACGCCAATGCGTTTCTTTCAGCATACGGCGCATCAGCAGTTGGTCGCACACAATTCCGCGTTCGTAAAACGGGGTGCCTTCTTCTATCTGTAACCCATAGACGGAAATATGCTCCGGCCGTAGCGCCATTAATTTGGTTAATCCGTCCACAAACTGTTCCAAAGTTTGGCCCGGCAAGCCGGCCATCAAATCCACGTTGATATTAAAAAATCCGCCTTCGCGCGCTTGCTCGAAAGCCTTTAAAAAAGTTTTTACATCGTGCACGCGGCCCAATGTTTTAAGTTCCTTATCATTAAAACTTTGCAGTCCCAGGCTCAGCCGGTTGAAGCCGGCTTCCCGCAACAGATGGATTTTTTCGGCTGTTAAACTTTCCGGGTTGGCTTCCAGGGAGCTTTCTTCCATACTGGAAATCGCCCCAAACCAACGCCGGATAATACCGCACAGCAGGCGCAGTTGCCGGGCAGAAAGCAAGCTGGGCGTGCCGCCGCCTACATACAGCGTCTGCGGGGTGATAGCGGGCGGGAAAGTAGCTTCTTTCTCCAGGGCGTTTAAATACGCCTCAATAAAAGACTCCCGTCCCGCAAACGACGCAAAGTCACAATAATTACATTTTTGTTTGCAAAACGGGAGATGAATATACAGAGCGGTTTTCATTATTTTTTATGTTCGGCTTCGTAGTTTAAAAACGCAAAAATAAACGGGTCCAAATCGCCGTCCATTACCGCATTAATCTGCGACGTTTCATAACCACTGCGCAAATCCTTTACCAGCTGATACGGCATAAATACATACGAACGAATTTGGTGCCCCCAGGCAATTTCGCCTTTTTGACCGTAGCGTTTTTCGGCCTCACTGCGTTTTTTGTCCATTTCCATTTCGTACAACCGCGCTTTGAGCATTTTCATAGCGGTTTGACGGTTTTGCAGCTGGCTGCGTTCAATGCGGCAGGAAACAACTATCCCGGTGGGGATGTGCAACAAGCGGACGGCCGATTCCACTTTGTTAACGTTTTGCCCGCCGTGGCCGCCGGCGCGGGACGTTTCGAGCTGGATGTCTTTTTCGGGGATTTCGATGTTGATGTCTTCATCGATATCGGGCAGTACGTCGCACGAGGCAAAAGAAGTGTGGCGGCGGGCGTTGGCGTCAAACGGCGACACACGAACCAACCGATGAACGCCGTTTTCCCCCTTCAAATACCCATACGCAAACGGCCCTTCCACCATTGCGCTCAAGGTTTTAATCCCCGCTTCATCGCCGGGCTGTGCGTCCAGCACCGAAAATTTAAACCCGTGCTGCTCCGCCCAGCGCGTATACATCCGCACCAGCATTTGCGCCCAGTCGCACGATTCCGTCCCGCCGGCGCCGGCGTGGATGGTTAAAATGGCGTTTAGTTTGTCATTCGGGTCCGACAGGCGGATTTCGCCTTCTTTCTGTGCAATCTGTTTTTCCGTTTCTTTCAAGGAAGCGTCCAGTGCGGCCAGTTCGGTTTGGTCCTGCATTTCTTTGCACAAGTCAAACCAGGCGCGGGCGTCTTCCATTTTTTTACGCAGGGAATGGAACGTATCAATGGCGTTTTTTAAAAAATCAATTTGCCGGCTGACGTCCTTGGCTTTTTTGGTGTCGTTCCAAAAGTTCGGATCCGCCGACTGCGCCTGCAAAGCGGCTAATTCCTGCTGCTTGCCGGGAATGTCATCAATGGATTCTATTTTGGCCACGCGGGCGGCCAAGTCGGAAAGTTTTTCTTCTACTTCTTTAAATTCAATGTTGTTATTCATACGAAAAAACCATCGTGGAAATGAGCAATGTAAAATAAAAAATCGCACACAGCCAGGCGAACCAATCCCCCCACTGGGTATAAAAATTCACCCGTTCCCCAATCGGCAGCGCAACCGCCGCGCGCAGCACTTCTTGCGTAAATAAACCAGTGTGTTCCTGGATGCGCCCAAACGGATCAATCACCGCGGAAATGCCCGTATTGGCCGCCCGCAGGACCGGGCGCCCCGTTTCCACCGCGCGCAGTACATTCACCGCCAAGTGCTGGTAAGGGGCGGCTGTTTTGAAAAACCAGGCATCGTTAGTGAGGTTTACAAACAACTTGGCGCCCTGTAAATTCTGTGACCGCCACAGCTGGGGATAAATCGACTCGTAACAAATACTTTCCCCCACCCGCACACCGCCTAAGTCCAACGGTTTTTGCCCGCGCTGGCCCGGCGTAAAAGAACCTAACTCGCCCAGTACTTCTACGTCTTTAAAAAGGGAACGGACCGTACTTTCCAGCGGGATATACTCCCCAAACGGAACCAGTTTAATTTTGCGGTAGCTTTGCAAAAGCCCCTCCGCCTGCGGAGCCAATAAATACGCCCCTACGTATTGCTTGCCGTCCGGCTCCGTAATGTTCGACCCGATAAATTGATACGCCCCCGTGGCACCGCCAATGTCTTTGAATAACTTCATATACCGTTCTTCCGTTAAAGAGCCCGGAACGGCGCTTTCCGGCCATACCATCAAACGCACCCCTTTTCCATCCAGCGAATGCCCCATTTGATTCAATGTATTAAGAATTTCGGTTTCATATTCGGGGCTCCATTTTTTGTACTGGTCGATATTGGGCTGCATTAAAGCGGCGTTTAAACTAAGCAACGGCTGGCGGTTCACAAGCTGCTGCGAGGAACCCGGCAAAGCATAATGCCCATAGGCATACACCCCCAAAAACAACACGGCGGCATATACCATATGCCAAAGCCCGTCCTTCACGCCTGGCGTGGCAAAAGCCCAGCCGATCGAAGCCCCTACAAAAACAATTAAAAAGCTGATCCCATATACCCCCGTAAATGAAGCCAGCTGAAGCATTTCGGGGGCGTTCCATTGCGTATACCCTAACATCACCCAAGGGAACCCCAAGCCGTAAAAAGCCAATGTTTGGTGCAGCCATTCCCAAGCGACAAAGCCACACGCCGCTAACAGCGGGAAAAATCCGCCCGTCTTTCGCAAGAAATAACAGCTCCCGCCAAAAAGGGCAAACTGCACGGCCATCAAACCCGATAAACCCAGCCACGCCGCCAGCGAAAGCCCTTTAGACAGGCCGCCCCCGTGCAGGCAGGTATAAAAAATCCAATAAAAAATACCCGCGTTAAACAAAAACGCCGTCAGCCAGCTGTATAAAAAAGAGGACCAAAACCCTTTGGTTTTGGTCACTCCCCAAATAAAAGGCGCCAACGCAAACCACGCCAATTCGTGCTGCGACTGGCCCGGATAGCTCTTATACACCAGCCAGGCCGAAGCCGCCGCGCACACCAACAGAAAAAGATACCGCCCCACCGCGTTTATGCCCCCCTGCAGCCAGGCACCCCACCCGTGGCCTTCTTCCAACTCTTCCGGCTCGGTAACTGCTTTTCTAAATGTGCGCATACAATAATTAATAAATAATTGTACAGTAATTCTGTTCACACACAGCTTGCGCGGTCGGACTGCATTCTTTTTCCATAGAAGGCTCTCCTTCCGGGCAGGCTTTGGTGATGAGGTTGGATTGCTGTTTGTTAAAATCCAACGTATAAGCGGCATTGATGGCCGTGACTCCCTGCGGCCCCACCAGGCAGCCGCACGGATCTTTATCTACGATGATGCAATCTTCATCAACCGTGCAGGAATACAAACGGCGCCGTTTAGCTTGTGCGGCGGCCTGTTCGGCGGCCTTTTGTTCCTGTGCTTCCTTGGCTTCCATTTGGGCGGCATCCAACAGCGGAACGGAAACCGTAATTGGCTCATCTTTGCTCAAGAAAACCGGAATTAACGAGAGTATGCCTAATGCACAAATCAGTAAACAAGCGGCTTTTAGTTTAGCTTTCATAAATTGGCTCCACAGCATTTTTTGTATTTTTTGCCGCTTCCGCACGGGCACGGATCATTGCGCCCAATGTGCTTGGAAGCGGGAGCGGACGATTTGTCCGGGTTTTTTTCGGCAGCCGCTTGGGCCCGTTCCGCCGCGGTGCGGCGGGGCGGAAGCTGCAGCCGGAAAATATAACTGACCATCAAATCACGCACGCGGTTGAGCATCGAAGAATATAACTTATACGATTCTTTTTGATACTCAATCAGCGGATCCTTCTGGGCATAACCGCGCAAACTGACGCTGCTTTGCAGTTGGTCCAGTTCGTACAGGTTTTGCTTCCAGGCGCTGTCGATAATTTGCAGCAAAAGCATCCGTTCGATTTCCGCGAAATTGATGCCTTGCTCCGCAAAATACAATACGCGCGCTTGATACAAATTTTTCACCTGTTCCATAATCTCATCCACCAGTTGGTCGTGCGATTTGCGGCCGACATTTTCGTCTGTAAAATGGAACTCCCCAGGGAAGAAATTGCGCAAGCTGACGTTGAGCGTTTCAAAATCGCTGCGCTGCGGGTGCGACGGGTGATAATACTGCTCGACCAATTCGTCTATGATTTCTTCCATCATCTGCATAGACTTTTCGGTCATATTTTCGCCGTCTAAAATGGCGTTGCGCAAGCCATAAATGGCCGTGCGCTGTTGGTTCATTACCTTATCGTAATCGAGCAATTGTTTGCGGATATCAAAGTTCCGCCCTTCCACCATCCGCTGGGCGCCTTCGATTTGGCGCGTCATCAGGCGCGATTCAATCGCTTCGCCTTCTTTCATTCCCATCGTGCTTAAGATAGAAGCAATTTTGGTGGTGTTGGCAAACAGGCGCATCAATTCGTCATCCAGCGAAATGTAAAAGCGGGAACAGCCCGGGTCGCCCTGGCGGGCGCAGCGGCCGCGCAGCTGGTTGTCGATACGGCGCGATTCGTGCCGTTCGCTGCCAATCACGTGCAGGCCGCCCAGTTCCACCACTTGTTTTTGTTCTTCGGGGTCAGCCGGGTTGCCGCCCAGCACAATATCCGTACCGCGGCCGGCCATATTGGTAGCGATGGTCACCGCGCCTTTGCGGCCCGCCTGGCTGATGATTTGCGCTTCCATTTCGTGGTATTTGGCGTTTAACACTTTGTGCGGAATGCCTTTGGCGCGCAGCATATGGCTGAGTTTTTCCGACTTTTCAATCGAGCGCGTACCCACCAGCACCGGAGCGCCCTGCTTCCACAAGCCTTCCACTTCGTCCACAATGGCGTTGAATTTTTCCCGTTCGGATAAATACACCAAGTCCGGGAAATCCTGGCGTTTGGACGGCCGGTTGGGGCGAATTTCCACTACATCCAGTTTATAAATCTGCCAGAATTCATTGGCTTCCGTCATTGCGGTACCCGTCATACCGGACAGTTTTTTATACAGCTTAAAGAAGTTTTGGAACGTAATCGTGGCCAGCGTCTGGTTTTCTTCTTTAATCTGCAAGCCTTCTTTGGCTTCTACCGCCTGGTGCAACCCGTCGCTCCAGCGGCGGCCCGGCATTAAACGGCCGGTAAATTCGTCCACAATGACGACTTCGCCGTCTTTGACTACATAATCCACATCCCGTTCATACAGGTGATGTGCGCGCAAGGCTTGGTTGATGTGGTGCACCCATTCGGATTCCACATCGTTGTACAGGTTGGGTACATTTAAAAACTTTTCGGCCTTGGCAATACCCGTATCGGTCAGTGTGGCGGTGTGGGCTTTTTCGTCAATAATAGCGTCTACGCCTTCGTCCAATTTGATGCCCTCGTATTTGGCTTTTACTTCGTCTTTTTCCGTAATCAAGCGGACTTTTAAAGAGGGAATCAGCCGGTTGACGATGTAATACTTATCGGTGCTTTGTTCGGACGGGCCGGAAATAATCAGCGGGGTGCGGGCTTCGTCAATCAAAATGGAGTCCACTTCGTCCACGATGCAGTAGTTCAGCGGGCGCAGCACGCGGTCGGCACGATTGATGACCATATTGTCGCGCAGGTAGTCAAAGCCCAATTCGTTGTTGGTTACGTAGGTGATGTCTTGGGCGTACATTTCGCGGCGTTCGGCACTGTCCATATCGTGGTTGATGTAGCCCACGGTAAGGCCTAAAAATTCGTGGATGGGGCCCATCCATTGGCGGTCGCGGCGGGCCAGGTAATCGTTGACGGTCACCACGTGCACGCCTTTACCCGTTAAAGCGTTTAAGTAAGAAGGCAACACCGCCACCAGCGTTTTACCTTCGCCGGTGCCCATTTCGGCAATTTTGCCTTGATGCAAAACAATACCGCCCAAAAGCTGTACATCATACGGGCGCAGGCCAATCACGCGCTGGGCCGCCAAGCGGACTACGGCAAAAGCCTCGGGCAGTAATTGGTCCAAGGTTTCCCCTTTGGCTAAGCGGTCTTTAAATTCTTGGGTTTTGGCTTTTAATTGTTCGTCAGACAGTTTTTCAAATTCAGCAGTGAATTTGTTTGCATCGTCTACATAATGTTGGATTTTTTTAAGGTCGCGTTCGCTTTTGGTTCCAAAAATTTTATCAATTACCGTTCTAATCATAATCAGTTCCTCTTAACATAAAAAATGGCACAGTCAGTCCTACAGGAAAACTCCGCCTAAGCGGAACGGAACTATTATTTAGCAACGGGTTTTTTATTTTTGGTTTTGATTTGCAGATTGGCCGTTTGGCGGGCTTTTTCAAATACCGTCTGCGCTTGGCGCGCGGCGGCGGATTGCTCCCGCGCAGCCGCCAGCTGGAGATCCGTTTGGGCGATATAGGCATCCACCGCTAAAAGCAGTTGCTCGCCCGGATCGGTTTGAAGGGTTTTCAGCTGGTGTTTTAAATCGGATATTCGCTGGCGCAATTGTTCTTCGCGCGAAGCGCGGGTATCGGCCGGGAGGGTTTTGTCTTTGGCAAGTTGCTTAAGCAGTTGCCGGCTTTCCTGCACTTCATATTCATACAGCTGTACGCTAACCGCCCAAATGTTTGCATACAAAGCAAGCAACTCTTGGCGGAAATGCGCTTGCGCCACGGCGGGATTTCCCCCGCTCAAACGGGCGTATTCCAAGGCGTCTTGATAGGTTTGGACGGCCCCTTGCAAGCGGATGGAAGTATCAAAATTTCGGGCTACGGCAATGAGCTCGTAGCGGCTGGCCGGCGTCTGCGGCGCCTGGTATGAGGCCGCAAACGCCTCTAAAATATCATTATAATCTTTATTTTGTTGGGCATTTTCCAGCACGGAAGGATTGTATTGGGCAAAAATATCCAATACTTTTTCGCGCGTATAGAAACCGGGTTCCGCGGCATACAGCGCCGAGGACATCGCCAAAGTAGCTAAAATAAAAAGACTGCGTTTCATACTTCCCTTCGTTTGGTGTTTCTTTTATTTTGCTATTTCTATCGAAGATAGTCAAGCCTTTCCCCCGCCGTGCCGGCCGATACCTCCTGCCGGCACGGCCGGACGCTTTGCGGGCAAAAGAAAACCCCGAAGCGCATTGCGTTTCGGGGTGAATGAAATAGGTTGGTTTAGCGGGCGGCCGTGCGGAAGAAATTGCCTTTTACGTTGCGGGCCAACTGTACGCGCCCCATCGTTTTATCCGCCTGCACCAAAATATGCTTTTCGTTCGGTTTAATCGTGTCTTCGGCCGAACCAAAGATATCCCCCTGCTTGATGACGCCCAATTGGCCGTGATTGTTAATCTGCACTTCCAATTTTAAATCGCCTTCCAAGCTGTTGGCGAGCAAATCCGCTTCGCCCATTGTAAATTCCAACGGAAATTTCGGGTTCACAACGCGTTTAATGGCCACCGGCACATCCGCTTCGTTTTTGACGATAATGGCGCAGGAATTATTATCGGCTTCGGCCATACGAGCCAAACGATCCGGGACGGTGACCGTACCGGAGATATTAAAACGTCCTTCGCTGACGGAGCGGGCCAGGCAGCATACACACGCTACCACGCTGACAGCCGCTACCGCAATTAAAATCTTTTTCATAATTATATTTTACCCTTTTCCGCCAGCCTTTGGCAAGCGGGCAATACCCTATCAATGGTATTATATGCGTATCGAATGTTTTTTCAAGCCCATGGAGGCCAAAAAAAGGGAACCCGCCATATGAGGGCTCCCTTTGGAAATTCATTACAGCTTATTGTTTAAAAAATCCCCACAGGTTGACGTTATACACCCAGCCTTTGCATTTGCCGTCTTTAGCGTTCACCGGATCGTCTTCCACCTGGATCCAGCTGCCTTTTTTGGAGATATATTTGAACGGATACCCCTTTTCCACCGTGCAGACGATATCCGCATTGGAAGACGGGCTCTTGCGCACGTTCAAATCCACTTTGGCGGACATTCCGCCGTTCGGGCTTAACAAGCTGGCGGAAATCCAGCCGCTGTATCCTTCGAAATCTTTCACCAACACCCAGCTTTTGTCTTCGTTGGTTTTTACCATAATCACCGGAGTGTATTTCCAAGCATACCATTTTACGGCACACTTCGTTCCGGCACAAGTGCGGATGTTTGCTTTTTTCGTATTTACGCTGGCATATTTTTGGGCAAAAACGGGCGCACCGACAAACAGCATAAGCGTGCATAAAGCGATTACTTTTTTCATATACCTTCCTCTCCTCTGCAATAATACCTAAAATCTCTACTCCCAAAGTATAGCAATACTTCCTCAACTTTGCAAGTGTTTTTCTGTATTTGCGCGTCACTCCCCCCTTCTAAAAAGCTATAATAAAGTAAATTCTGTTTTGGGAGAAGCTATGAAAGAACAAGTAAAACAAGTAATTGATGACATTCGCCCCATCCTGCAAGCCGACGGCGGAGATATCGAACTGATTGAAGTAAACGAAAAAACCGGCATCGTTACCGTGGGCTTGCGCGGCCGCTGCGGTGGCTGCCCGCACGCGCAAATGACGCTGCAAGCCGTGGTGGAAAAGAAAATTAAAGAATTAGTCCCCGGGGTAACCGCCGTAGAACGCGTGTAATATGCCCAAGGTGGATTTGCATACTCATTCGGAATTTTCAGACGGCACCAGCACGCCCGAGGAAGTCGTGTTGGCGGCGCTTAAAACAGGTATTTCCATTTACGCGCTTACCGACCACGACACCACCGACGGCGTGCGCCGCGCGGAAGCCGTATGCAAAGAACACCATATTTTGTTTACGCCTGGAGTCGAAATCAGCACCCGGGAACACGACCACCTTCATTTTACCGGGTATAACCTGGATATAGACAACCCGGAATTTCAGACCTTTTTGGCACGAAACCGCACCAACCGCCGCGAGCGCATCCGCAAAATCATCCGCCAGTTGCAGCAGGCCGGCGTGAACATCACGGAAGAGGATGTCTTTTCCCGTGCCCCGAACACCGTTTCCCGCGCGCACGTGGCGGATGCTTTAAAAGCCCAAAAAATCGTTACCTCCCGCCAGGAAGGCTTCCGCAAATACCTGGTGCCCGGCCAGCCGGGATACGTCCCCTCGGCCGGCGTAACCGCCGTCGAAGCCATCCAACACATCAAACGCGCGGGCGGCATTGCCGTCATCGCGCACCCAGGCATCGTGGCCGAACATTGGAATTTCCCGGCGTGGACCGAAGCCGGGCTGGATGGGGTGGAAGTCTTTTATCCCGCCCATACCTTTACAATGAAGCAAGATTTGCTGGCCATCACCCGCAAATACGGCCTCATTGCCACGGCCGGGTCCGACTACCACGGCCCCAACGGCGGGCGCAATAGTACGCCCGGGATGCAAATCCCGCAACCCCACTACGACAAACTGCTGCGCAAACTGTTCAACCGGTAATCCGGCGCCGCCTGGCCCCCCGCCCCAACGGACGTTTCCCGCAGCCGCTTGTTACCCCGGCAACACCCCGCCTAAACGAATTTAACAAGACTCAACAAAAAGCCCCGGCTTGTAACAGCCGGGGCTTTTTACTCTTACAAAAGGGGTTTATTGCGCCGGAACCGCGTCATCCAGGTGGGTCCCTGCGGCATTTCCCGCCGCGCCGCCGTTTTTATCGCCGCCGCGTTTAAACAGTTTCTGAATGCCTTTCCACAGCCGTTTGGCTTCATAGCGCATTCCTTTGACCAACGTGGAATGCTTCATCATTCCCGGGGTTAACACCAAACTCAGCCCCAACGCCGCCGCCGCGTAAATCAACGACGGCACATCGTTGTTGGCGGATGCCAGGTATCCTGCCGGGATAGCGCCCAAACCGCCTAATGCCATCGTCAGCGCCAGGATGGAAGAAATTTCGCGGTTTTGTTTGGGGTAGAGGGTCATAATATAGTCATACATTTGGGTAAAGAAGTTCCCCACCCCCAGGCTGGCCACCGCCGCCCCTGTAATCGTCAGCGGAATGCTGTCGCCCGCGCCAATCATTATGCCGGTACCCAAGGCGGAAAGCGAGGAACAAAGGATGTACATACTGTCCGCACTGATACGGCGGCTGACTAAGTTTCCGCCCAAACGGCCGCCAAGCAAGGGAATATACAGCGAACACGCAATCAAGAAGTTTGCCAATTCCCCTTCGGAAATAAGGCCTTTCATCGTGCTGGAAAACGCACTGGAAATGACGAACTCGTGCACGGTGGCCAACGTCATCGCCGTCGACAAGGCCGCTACGCCCGGCGCTTTAAGCATTTTGGCCATATTGCCCAGCGTATTTTCCTGCACTTTAATGGAAGATTTAATTTTGGAAATAAGCGCCCGGGCCCCCTGCGGATCCATTTGGTATTCACCGATCAACCGGGCTTCCAGCCGGGCGAGGAAATCCGCTTTTGTTTTTGCATACAAATCCGCTTTTTTCTGCCCCGGATTTAATTTCATATCCGCAAAGACCAAAGCGTCCAGCGCGTCTTTAAAGGTGCGGGCAATATCGTCTATCTGGCTGGATGAGAGTTTCTCCGTTGTTGCCAACACCCGGGAACCGGACGTCAAAGACACCTGTAAATTTTTCTGGCTTTGTTCCAAATTCTTGGCCGAATACGCATCCCGCAATTTGGCGCGCCACACTTTCCACGCCACAACGCTGCTGTAAGCCGCATAGAGGGGAAAGCTCACGGAATAATCCAGGCCGAAATCGTGCCCCGTCAGCTGCGTTAAGCCGAAATTGATTATGTACGGCGACGCCAGGAACGCCAGCGTACCGGCATTTTTATATACGAAACTCAAGTTATACAGCACGACATCTTTCAAGCTGACGTCGGATTTCTTGGTAAAGAACTCTTTTAAACGCAGCCCCATCTGGGCAAAGCCTTGTTTTTCTTCGGCGGTAAATTCGGTTTCGGATTTTTTCACCGCCTGTTTGGCTTGGTTCAAAATCACTTCCCCGCGATTCGCCCGGATTAACATATTCGACACCAGCTGTTTCAAAATACTCGAACCGCTCATTAAGAAAAGCGCCGTAATGAACAAGCCTTTCGACACCGGCCCCAGCGTCAGGTTTTCCACGAACCCGTAGAAACCGCCCGCACTGGCCAAAATACCCGCCGCCGAAGACATCGCCAACGACAGCGCCATCAATTTCTTTTCCCCGTATTTCTTCAAAATAGGCGTTAATAAGGAAGCCAAACCCGGCAAGATGTAGTTAATGGTAAACATCATACTGTTGGCTTCGTTCACTTTCATTCCCAACGCATTGTTTACCACGGGGCCCATCGTTTTGCCTAAACTGACGTTGGTCAAGGAAGCGTCCCTCATAATCAAATCGGCACGGTTCTGCGTGGGATGTACGGACACGTTAAACGGAGTAGGGCTATATTGCAGCACCTTCACAAAATTCGTAATTTGGTTTTTCGGCAAGCGGACATACAGCCCCGTCAACGCCTGCGCCTGCGAAGCACCGGGTTTTACCAAGCCTAAAGCGCCGTTTTCCATCACTACCATTTTGGCGTTTTTGACATAATTTTTAACCGGCAGACTTACTTCCAGCGGCAGTTCCTTGCCGGTAACCAAGTCAAATACCGGCAGCGAAACCGACTTATACTGCACATTCGGCAGGCTTTCCAGTTTCAAATAGAATTTTTCCACCCCGGCCAAAGGAGCCAAATCCACCAACGCCCCCACCTGATTGGCCTGTATACGCATATAGAAATGGGCCATACGCTTCGGATCCTTATCCTGGTTGCGTAATTCGGCCACGTAATTGTTGGTAAAATCGGAATGCGCCGTGAACGCGATGCGGTTATATCCCTTCACGCGGAAGCGGTTGCTGATTTCCAAATTGACCGGCAAAATCCGTTCCACTCCTTGTTCGTCCACCAACGTCAGTTTAAACCCTTTTTCCGCAATCGGAATCAAGCTCATCTCGCTGGCGCCCAGTACTTCATCGGCCGAAGCCGGCGCTTCCGGCGAGCGCAGCAAGGGGCTAAATACTTCCTGGATTTCCGAATCATCGTGCAAGTCCGGTTCTTCGGGCGCGGCAGAAGGCTGTTCTTGTGCGGCCGGCTGCTTTTTGCCCCATTTGCCGCGCAGCCAATTGGCCGCCCGTTTGAACATCTTTCCTACGGCAAAAACCGGAACCCCGCCGTATACCGCTCCATCGGCCGAAGCCGTGCTGCGGCCAAAGAAGCTAACCGTGCTTTGGGCCGCTTGTTCCGCCGGAGCCGCGGCTTCTTGCAGCGAAACCGCCGGCAGAATATCCGCGGTTAAATCCGCCGCAGCGAACTGGAGTTTGGGCAATTCCACCGCAATCGGGGCCGCCAAGCGGGCCGCCCGTTCGGAAGAAGCCTGCTGCTTCGACACCGAAGCGCGCTGTTTGCCCAACGCCAGCCATTCTTCGGTGGCGCGGCGGGAAGCATCCGCATTAAACCGGTTGGCAAAACAGCCCGCTTGCAGGAATAACCCCAGTTCTTTGGAAGGGGTTTGCGCGGACGCGGCGGGCGCCGGCTGAATTTGCACCGGCCAATTCCGCTCCTGCGCCAACGCCGCTAAATCGTTCCAAAAGGCCCCTTGGCCTTGGGCCAAAGCGGCCAATTCATTTAATTCTTTGTACGCCCCTTGGCGCAGCATCCCGCGCGCCGCCACCCGTGCGGCGGTGTCTTTCAGCGCGCTTTGGGAAGCCTTTTTATAAAATCCCATCAAAGCGCCCGCATCCGACCGGCTGCCTAACAGCCCCAGCGCCGCCGCGGAAGACAACGCCTGCAAACTCTGCGCCACCGCCGGATACGATACGTGTTTTTTATCTTGGAGAATCGCCAGATAGCCGGCCGCTTCCCCTTGCGGCAGCTGCGCAAACGCTTCGGAGGAAGCCATCACATCTTTGCGGTAAAAGGACAGGGCTTGTTCAATTTGTTCTGGAGTCGCGTCACCGGCCAAAGCAACGGTTACAAATTCATTGCGGAGCATCCCTTCGCGCACTTGGGGGTTGGAATGGGTTAAAATCCGCGCGGCCATTCCTTCGGTGCGGCCTGCTTTAATTGCCTGGCGGATATCCCGCCCGGTCAAAAAAACTTGTTGTTGTACGGTTTGTTCTACCGCGGCAGATATCGACGCCACTTGTTCGGTCGATAAAGAGGAGGAACCGACCGACGCGGGCTGTGCCGCAGGCGTCTTTGCCGTCGGCCGCAGCGCAGTGCCCCGCTCGACAGCCGCCGTACCGCGCATCTGTGCCGGAAGGCGCCCAGCACGCTTTTGCACAGCGTTTGTTAAGGTTTGGCGCGCCGCGCTGGGGGAAACCGCTTTTTCGCCCCCGCGGACCACGCCTTTTACCAATTGCCGTCCCGCTGTCGGCGCCATTTGCGCCAGGGACGGAGAAACGCTGCTAAACACAATGCTGAGGCTCAACACGGCGGACAATAGCTTTTTCATATTTTCTCCTCTATCTTATTATCGATTAAATGATGACAAAAAAATAGGGCCAAAAGACCTAAATACGAACGGTTTTTGGCCCTATACAAAGCTGGGACTTGCAAACATTGCAAATATATGGAGTAAGAAACGGCTTGGATATTTCTGAAAATCTGGGGGAAAAGAAGGAAGGCGGAAAAAGGGAAAACGGCAGCGCAGGCCGCCGTCTGCGGCTTGAGCCGCTGAGGCAAGCCCAGACACACTAAAAACGGGTGGCTGGTGCAAAACATACAAACTCCTTTTATCCTTCTCCAGTTATATTGTAATAAATTTGCCAAAAGGCCCTCAAGCGAATAAAAGGCCTATTTTGCAGGTAGGCCTTTTGAATTACGCTCCGTCGAGCAGAAAAAAAGCCCCGGCTATAAACCGGGGCTTTTTTCAATTTTTTGTGTTCCGGGCCAGGGCCTGCGCGACAGGTGGCGGAACCAAATCGGAGATATCCGCCCCATATCCGGCCGCTTCCCGCACGGCCGACGAACTTAAAAAGGCATATTCCGCCCGACAAGGCAAAAAGACCGTTTCCGCCAGCGGGTAGAACTTTTTATTGTAATGGGCATTGAGCATTTCGTGCGCCACATCTTCCGGCCCGCGCACGCCGCGCACCAACACCCGAAGCCCGTGTTTTTTTAAATAATCCGTCACCAATCCGCCGGCGCGTTCCACCCGGATGCCCGGCTCGTCTTTAAACGTTTGCTGCAACAGCGAAAACCGTTCGTCTTCGCTAAGCAACGGGTGTTTGTTCCCGTTGGCAATTAGCAGGATAATCACGGAGCCAAACAGATCACGGGCCCGGCGGGCAATATCCACGTGCCCGTTGGTGACAGGGTCAAAACTGCCGGCATAAACGGCGGGAGCGGCGGCCATAAAAATCTCCTTCGCCCAAAGGCGTCTTCTAGAAAGCTACCATATTATGGTATCATAATTTTATGATAAAAAATCCGTTCGCGAACGAAATTTATCTCCGGCGCACCCATCCGCATACGCCTGATTTGCGCGATGAATACTTCCGCGATCAAACCAAAATTATTCATTCCCTGCCGTTCCGGCGCTTAAAACACAAAACGCAAGTGTTTTTCGCCCCGAATAACGACCACATCTGCACCCGCATTGAACACGTCCTGCACGTAGCTACCATCGCAGCTACTATTTGCCGCGGTCTCAACAAAAGCGGCAACTGGGAACTGAGCGAAGATATGGCCTACGCCATCGGCCTGGGGCACGATATCGGCCACGCCCCCTTTGGGCACGAAGGAGAACGCGCCATCGACGCGTGTTTAACCGGCCAACGCTTTCTGCACGAATTAAACAGCTACCGCGTGGTGGAACATTTGGCCAACTATGGGGAGGGGCTCAATTTAACTTTTGCCGTCAAGGACGGAATCATCTGCCACTGCGGCGAAGACTTTGCCAACAACCAGCTCCGCCCCGCCCAAACCCCCAACGATTTGGAAAAAATCACCGGGCGCAACCAGATGCCCTCCACCTACGAAGGCTGCATTGTGCGCCTGTCGGACAAAATCGCTTACCTGGGCCGCGATATTGAAGACGCCGTAAAAGCGGACCTAATCACCACGGCGGACATTCCCAAAAACGTGCGCGAAGAAATCGGCACATCCAACGGGGAAATTATCAACACGCTCACCCTGGATTTAATCAATCATTCCAAAGACCGGGACTTCATTGGTTTTTCGGATGACAAATTCGCCCTGCTCTCCCAGCTGCGCGCCTTTAACTACCAACGCATTTACCACAACGAGCAAATGCGCCAGCGCAAAGAAACCATTGATAAATGTATCCGAGATTTGTTCGACTATTTTCGCACCCTGTTTAAGCGCTACGGTTTTGATTACCCAGCCTATGAGCGCGAAGGCAAACAAACCGCTCGCAGTTTTGCCAATTACCTCAAATCGATGACGAAAGTCTACCGCGAGGACCCGGCCCAAATCGATACCGCCATCGCCGATTATATCGCCGGGATGACCGACTCGTTTGCGCTTAGCGTAATGGAAGACGTTATCCTGCCAAACTCCATCAAATTCTTTAGCTAGCCATTCAAAACGCGTAAAGCCCGGAGCCCCGCTCCGGGCTTTTTGTTGGTTCGGCAAAATATAAAAAGGAACACCTCCGGAGGGGAGCCGGAGGTGTAGGGGGTATGAAAAGAAATTACAGGTACGAAGCGTTGCGCTGGAAGAAAGCCACCACGCGGTCCATACCCGGGGCGGAATGATTATCCCGCGCGGCTTGGGCAATCGTACGACCGCTGGCGTCTTTGCTCAGTTTGACTACTTCGTCGGCTTCGGTCTGCAACGCTACTTGCGCCACAATGCCGCCTTTGTCCAGCTTGGATTTTACCGCCATCATTTTGCCATACATATCGGTATACGGGAACGCAATCCAAAAGGTATCGGCGCGGCCATAGTTGATCTGCGCGTGGACCGGGGTTTCGCCCAAGTTGTTGCGCTGGTTCATCAGTTGGTGAATTTTAAGTTTATAATCCTGCGGATAGAATTTGCGCAGCATACGGGCCAGCGCCTGGAAGGTTTGCGCGTTGCGCGCCACATGGAACACATTGTTGCCGTTTTTGCCTTCTCTAAGCAAAAACGCGCCGGAAACGCTTTGATTGCCATACTTTAAAATGGCATTCACATCCCCGTTCTGCGCCGCCGTAAAAACCGGCGTATCGCCAAATTCGTTTTCTTTGTTCAAATCGGCCGCGGCAATCACGCGGGTCAAATAGGCGTGCACCCGTTCCTGGCGGATTTTCTCCCGTTGGGCGTCCGTCGGTTCCGCCTGGGCCAGGGATACCGTCAAACAAACCAGTAAAATAAAAATAATTTTTTTCATACATTTCCCCTTTGCTTCTCTTATTTTAGTATCTCTTTTTCGGGCTAAATTTACGAGGGTCTTTGGGCCTAGGTCCAGGGGAATTTGGACCTAGTTTTTTGTAGGCCTTTTTGTCTTTCGCCGGACACTAAAAAGCCGCCTGTGCCGGAGCACAAGCGGCTGCAGACAGCTCTTGCGTTATTTAGAAAACACCAAAGTTTCTCCGTCCGCCGGAATTTTGACCTGGGACAAATAATGGACTTGCAAAAACTGCCGCAGGTCCTCCCGCGTAACGGTCAAATGGCTGACGGCGTCCATATGGCTGGCCACAATTACCGCGTGGGGTGCATAGTCGGCCACTTGTTTGACGTCTTCCTGCGCCATAATCAGCCGGTCGCCCGTCAGCACCCGTGCTCCACACGCATTGACAACCACCACATCCGGCCGATACATATCCAAGGCGTGGCAAAGTTCCGGGCAGAAAATGGTGTCCCCCGCCACATACAGTGTGGGTTCCTCAGAGGATAGAAACACGACGCCCATAGCGTCATACGGCATGCCCATTTTTTTGCAAACGGGCTCCACTTTCACGCGCTCACCGTGCTGGCCGCCTGTACGGTAGAGCATGCTCCCCCGGAACGGCGTGCCCTGTTTGGACAGGACGGCCACCTGCGTAAACCCCTGCGCGGCAATATACTGCCGGTCCGTTTCCGACTGGACAAAAAACGGAATATCTTTGCGCAAGGCTTGGTCGGCGAAAGAGTCCCAATGGTCCGGATGGACGTGGGTTAAAATCACGGCGTCCGCCGCGGCAATTTGCTCCACGCTAAACGGCAGTTCCGTGCGCGGCTGGCGCACTTCCGAATGGAAAGCCCCCTCAAAGCCGGGCATATAGCCTTTGGGGCCCAACCAGGGGTCCAGCAAAAAGCGAGTGTGGTTATAGTCCACATGCAAGGTAGCATTGCGTATTTGGGTTATTTTCATAGTTTTCTCCTATTCAATAGGATAAAAATTTGATATCTTTTTAGCAAGAATGTACTTTTTTGTAATATATTTACTTTTTTGTAAATAGGTATCTAAAAAGTAACTGCTTATGAAAAAACAAAGAACCGAATACAAATGCCCGCTGGAAGCGACAATGGACATCATCGGCGGGAAATACAAAGAAATTATTTTGGGGTATTTAATCGGGCGTACGCTGCGCTACAACGAGCTGCAAAAGCTCATTCCGCAGGCCACGCCCAAAATGCTCATCCAACAGCTGAAAGAATTGGAACGCGACGGCATTATCGTGCGCAAATTGTACCCAGTGGTGCCGCCCAAAACGGAGTATTCGCTTTCCAAAAGGGGCAAAACGCTGGTCCCCATTATTTGGGAGCTTAATGTGTGGGGCATACGGTACCTGAAGGAAGAACTCATCCCCTGCAAATACAACCCCGGCGTGCTCCCCCCGCCCAAAAAGCCAAAAGGCTAATTTAGGCAACAAAAAACCCGGAACAATGTTCCGGGTTTTAAATGGAGCGGGCGAAGAGAATCGAACTCTCGTCTCAACCTTGGCAAGGTCGCGTTCTACCATTG
>CALUQD010000005.1 GCA_944322825.1 Candidatus Avelusimicrobium pullicaecorum | reverse complement strand
GGTGGAAAGAAAGAAACCCGGTCAGCCCGGCGCCCGCAAACGCTTCCAGTTCTCCAAACGTTAATCGTTGGCTGGAACATTGCAGGAGATGTTTTGCAAAACCCCGCTCGTTGGAGCGGGGTTTTTGTTTGTCTGGTTAGCCGCGGGATTGTTCCCTATTTGCGTAAGCCCCGTGTTTTGCAAAACCCTGTCCGAGGCAGAGCTCCCCGGCCTGGAAGGCCATGCCCCCCGGCGCGGTGCGGGGAGCCCTTTTTCTGACGCCAGAAAAAGTACCAAAGAAGGGAGCGCAAGGGCGCGGCCGTGCGCAAACAGTGTGGCTCCAGGAATCGTGCTAACGGGCAACGAGAGGGGAGCACCGGCTCGGTGCCAGGGAGCCACAAAAATCACTTTCAAACGGGAAATTTTATAACTCGCGCGGGTTCCCCGCGCTCAGACAATAAAATTTCTAATCCGTTTGAAAGGCTTTTTGTAGACGGCTCTAAAGGGGCGGATAAACGGCAACAACAACGACTACGGCCACGGCTACGGCTACGGCTACAACTACGACTACAACTACAACCATAAACATAACATAAGCGGAAACGGCTTCCTTTTTGAAACAGCGCGACATTTCCGAAACGGTGTGGCTCCACCAGTCGTGTTAACGGGGAAAGAGAAGGGAGCACCGGCCCGGTGCCCTTTGCAAAAACATCCCCAATTTGTCGTTCCCTCTTGCGTCAGCACCGTATTTTGCAAAACCCTGTTCGAGGCAGAGCTCCCCGGCCTGGAAGGCCCTTGACTCGTTTTTTTTTTGATAAATTTTGCATATGAGCAAAATTTATCAAAAACCCTTCCCGGCGGGGAAAAACGCCGGATTCACGCTAATAGAGTTATTAGTGGTGGTTTTAATCATTGGTATATTGGCGGCGGTGGCGCTGCCGCAGTATCAAATGGCTGTTAAAAAAGCA
Organism: Candidatus Avelusimicrobium pullicaecorum; assembly: GCA_944322825.1. Lineage (GTDB taxonomy): Bacteria > Elusimicrobiota > Elusimicrobia > Elusimicrobiales > Elusimicrobiaceae > Avelusimicrobium > Avelusimicrobium pullicaecorum. Next base: position 78,223 of record CALUQD010000005.1, on the reverse strand, counting down.
CGGCTGATGAAAGCCGCGCCGCTGGTGAAGGCGATCGCCAATGCGGAAGAAGTCTATTGGATGTCCAATAATCAATATACGCCAAAGATAGAAGATTTGGATGTGGCCTTTCCGCCCGGGCTTAGTTTGGCGGGCAGCGCTACGGATAGCGGTTTTGTAAAGTTAGATGACAGAATAGTCATTGATCTTTTGACGGGGACAGAGTATATTACCGACAGTCGGAGTGTTTGCTCGTATGTGGAGGCCATCTTAGATGATACTATTCACTACCGCCAATACTTGCAAAATTCGGCATATCCCGGCCAGCGTGCCTGTATGGGAGATGCGGCTTTGTGCAAAAGTTTGGGCGGCACTTTATCAAGTGGCGGCAACCAATGGTTTTTGCCTTAGTTAAGTGACACAAAAAACCCCGCTCGTGGAAGCGGGGTTTTTGTGGTTAAAAGAACTTTATTTGGTTTCTTTCTTTTCGTCCAACGCGCAAGGCACTTTGGGGCTTTGGGCCACCAAGTCCTTAATCGGCTTAATGACGGCCGCTTGCTTTTTAAGCGTGCACGGTCCGCCGATGCAGCCGCCTTTGCAGCTCATTACTTCTAAGAGCTGGAAATCGCCCGCGCCTTTGGCGTAGGCGTTTAGGAGCATCATTGTTTTCTTATCCAAGCCGTTGATGGCCATCTTTTTAAACGGGCGTTTGCCGGCGATGGCGTTTTCCACCGCTTGGGCTACGCCGCCGGTTACGCCGTAGTAGCGCGCCTCGCCGGAGATTTTGGGGTCCAGCGGGGTGTCTTCACATTCGGCGGGGTTGATGCCTTTGGCGTCCAACATCGCGCCGAGTTCTTCGTAGGTCATTACAAAGTCGATATTGGGGTCTTCCATTCCTTCCACGCGTTTAGATACGCACGGCCCGACGAATACCGTCACAAAACCGTTTTTCTTTTCGATTTCGGCGGTATATCCGGCCGGGGTTTTGGTGTGGGACACAAATTCTTTCAACGCCGGCAGGTGTTTTTTGACGGCTTGTATCCACGCGGCGCAGCAAGATGTGGTCATAAACCGGGCGCCGTTTTCCAGCCGTTCCACCAGCTCGCGCGCTTCGTTGGCGGTGGTGATGTCGGCCCCTTCGGCGACTTCGGTTACTTTGTCAAAGCCGGCTTTTTTGATAGCGGTCATCAGCTGGGGCAGCGTGCAGTCGAACTGGCCGACGATAGACGGCGCAATCATCGCACAGACTTTGTTGCTGCTTTGCATTTGGCTTAAAATGTCAATCAGCTGGCTGCGTTCCATAATGGCGCCGAACGGGCAGGCGTCCATACAGTGGCCGCAGGAGATACACTTGTCAAAATCGATTTCGGCAAATCCGTTTTCGCCTTTGTGGATGGCGTCCACCGGGCAGGATTGTTCGCACGGCACCGGCACATAGGTAATGGCGTTATACGGGCAGACGGCTTTGCACTGGCCGCAGTTTTTGCATTTGTCGGGGTCGATGTGGGAGCGCCCGTCGGAAAACGAAATGGCGCCGAATTTGCACGCCTGTTGGCACGGGCGGGCCAAACAGCCCTGGCAGGCTTCGGTGACGATGTGGCGCGCTTTTACACAACCTTTGCAGGCGATATCCATTACGGTCAGCGGCACTTCGGGCACCGCTTTGCGCAAGAGGGCCTGCTTGGCGTAATCGTTGAGCGAGGTGGCCTCGTCGTCTTTTTCCACGCTGCAGCCCATAGCGGCCAGCGTGCGGGCGCGGAAAACGGCCCGTTCTTTGTAAATACAGCAGCGCACCGCGGATTTGGAATCCGGGGGGATCACTTCAAAGGGAATACGGTACGCGTTTTTTTCCAGCGTGCCTTTGTCAAAAGCGTCTACGACTCTTTTGAGAGCTTCGCGTTTAAAGTAAACGGCTTTATTATCTGATGTGTTCATAATTACTTATATTTTACCATATTTGGGGGTATTGCCCGGGCGTGCCGGTTAGCGGATTTGCAAGCGTGCCAAAAGGGGGTTGTGGTCGGAAGCGTCCGTCACGCGCACCCCGGCAGTCAGCACTTTCAGGCCGCGTACAAACAAGTAATCCACCGGGCGGCCCCAAAAGCGGGTGCGGCAGTCCGGCTCGAAGGTAATTTCCGTCAGCCCGGCTGTTTTGGACATCCCTTGCAGTAAACGGCGCCGTTTGATGTTCCAGGAATTAAAGTCGCCTCCTATTAAAACCGGTCCGTTGAAATCCCGCAACAGCTCGGCCGCGCGCTGCAAATTTTGTTCAAAAGGTTTCAGCCCGGTGAAATTGATGGCGTGGATGTTAATCACCAAAAGCGGGTGTGGATAACTTTGCACAGGCAAAAGGGTGGCCAACGTCATTTTGGGCACCCGCAGGACGGGCTCGCGTTGCTCTGCCGAGAAAACCGCCCTGATTGGTTTGACGGTGCAGCCGGTGGCCACGCCAATGGGGTTTTGGCCTTTAAGCGAAAAAAAGCTGACGGCTCCCGTCCAGTGGTAGGGGGCTTTGTCCATAACGGCTTTGACGGCTTTGGTGCCGCGCACTTCCTGCGCCAAAAACAAATCCGCCGTGGAGGCTAATTTTTTGAAATCTTCCGTCCACTTTTTTTGTTTGCATTTTTGCCAGTTCCACACACATACCGTAAAGCATTGGGGCAGGGCGTCCTGGGTGGGGCGCCCGTGTGCGGTTAATACTTCGGCGGGGGAAGGTTGTTTGTAAAACATATCAATAATACGGGGTCAGCAGGCGCAGGGTATTGTCCTTTAGCGTGCGCCAAAGCGTCGGGTGGAGGTGGTCTTCCAGCCGTTCGCTGTGGGCCCGGGCTTTTTTATGGGCGATGATTTGCCCCACTTGCTGGGCCAATTCCTTGTCCATACATTCCAGGTTGCACTCAAAATTTAGTTTAAAGCTGCGTACGTCCCAGTTGGCTGAGCCGACAAACAGCCAAGCGCGGTCCACCAGCATTATTTTGCTGTGGTCAAACGGCGGTTGGGTGCGGTAAATTTTAATGCCCTTTTTAAGCAGGCGCGCAAAGTTGGCGCGCATAGCGCCATCCATTCCAAAGATGTTGCTTTTGGAGGGCAGGATAATTTCCACCTCTACGCCGCGCATGGCGGCCAGTTCCAGGTTGGTCAGCATTTCGTTTTCCGGCAGGAAGTACGGCGTAACGATTTGCACCGTTTTTTGCGCGCAGCCTAATGCCCCTAACATCATGCGTTCTATTTTGCCATAGTCTCCGTCGGGCCCGTCGGGGATAATGCGCGCGGGCATTTGCCCGGGCAAGGGGCCTTCCGCCCGGAACGAGGCCGGAATAAAATGCTTTTTACCGGAGAAAATCCAATCTTCTTCAAACACGCGCGACATTTGGTCTACCACCGGCCCCTTGACGTGGAAGGTAACGTCCTGGATGGGCTCCTTGGGGTTCGTGCTGACCAAGTTGCCTTCCGCCACGTTCATCCCGCCAAAGACGGCTTCTTTGCCGTCCACAATCAAAATTTTGCGGTGGTTGCGCAAATTTACAAAAGGCAGGTTGATGGGTTTTTTAGACGGCAGGAAAACGGAAAACTCCACCCCCGGAATGCGCTTTAAAGCGGCGGCGATGGTAGGCTTGGAATAATTCAGCCCAACGCCGTCTACTAATACTTTTACTTTGGCTCCGTTTTTAACGGCTTGTTTGAAAGCGTCCACAAACATCTTGCCGGTGCGGTCATTATTAAAAATGTAGCTCTGCATTAGGACTTCTTTCTGGGCACCGGCAATAAGCTGGCACATAGCCGGGTAGGCTTCGTCCCCGTTTACATAGGCCTTGGCATAATTGCCCAAGGAAAAACGCTGCGGATGCACTTTGTACCCCAGGCGCATTAATTGCAGGAACGGGCGGGGAATTTCTTTTTGGATTTCTTCTTCGGTTTTGCCGGTGACGGTGAAAATATCCGGCCCTTTGTTGCGCAGCGAAAGCGCACGCCGGCGGATGCGGTTGATGCCGAATACTACGTAAATAATACTGCCCACCAGCGGGGTAAGCCACACAAGGCCAATCCAGCCGAAAGAACTTTTTACATCGTCCTTGCGGCAAATAATATGCCCGGTTACCGCAATTTGCAAAATTAAATACAGTAACCCGGCTATTCCAAAAGAGGATATTGAAATGGGATCCATATGCATATCCCCATTATAGGAAAAACAGCAGGTTTTGAATGGGAAAAATTTAGATTAGCCGGGCCGGGTTTAGGGGTTGATAATCGGGGTGCCGGCGGGTGTTTTGCTGGGGGTGAGTGCCGGCAGCGGGGTGGCGTTTACGGCGCGGGGCATATACATCCGGTCCTCCACCGTACCGCCGGAAACGAGCGCTTTGCGTACGGGGCGGTTGGCGCGTGCTTGGGCTTCCTGTTGTTCCTTTTGCAGTTGGGCCTGGCGTTGTTGTTGGGCGGCTTTCTGCTGGGCGGTGAGTTTTTTGTTGCTGTCGGAAATTTTGCCCACAAAGGCATAATAGGCGTCGTCCCCGGCGTAGGTTTTCAGCAGGGTATTCCCGTCAAACACGAAATAATGGGGGGAGGGATTTTTGTTGTTAATATCCGTGTAATTTAGCTGATACACTTCGTACGTTTTGCCGGCGGCGTTATCAATCAAGTTCATCAACGTAGCCTGCTTCTCGTAAGCCTGCAAAAAATCCTGCCGGTTTACGCCCATATTTACCTTATATTTTTTGTTGACGGCCAAAACATCTTGGATATTGGCCGCACAGGCGACGAACGTTTGCGGGCTTTCGGCTTTGAATAAAAACTTGCGGTAGCTGCCGTCGTCGCTTCCATAGCGGACATAGGCGTATTCTTTGCCGTCTTCCGCGGATAAAATATCGTCTTTGGTGGAAACATTTTCCACGTGGTAAAGCACGTACGTGCGGTCCTTGCCGCGGAAGAGGCGCGTGAGCTGGGGGGCGGTCTTGTCCCAAATAGAAACAGACTCCCGCGGAGCGTCGGGTTCTCCGTGCATTTCAATGACGATTTCGTCCGGTTCGCTGCGGTGGTGCTGTGCCGTAAGCGGCAGGCATATACAGCACGCCAGCAGGGCGGCAATGAGCCATTTGTTCATACTTGTATTGTAGCAATCGGGGGGCAATTATTCAAATAAAGCGGTGCTTAGATATCGCTCACCGCTGTCCGGCAGCAAGGTAACGATTTGTTTGCCGGCGTTTTCCGGCCGCTGTGCTGCTTGCAGCGCCGCCCACAGCGCAGCCCCGCCGGATATTCCCGCTAATACGCCTTGCCGGGCGGCCAGTTGGCGGGCGGTTTGGATGGCATTTTGCGTTTGGACGGGGATAATTTCATCCAATAAAGAGCGGTCCAATAAAGAAGGCACAAAATTGGCCCCAATGCCTTGGATGGCGTGCGGCCCGGCTTGGCCGCCGGACAATAGAGGGGAATCCGCCGGTTCCACCGCGATGATTTTAACAGAAGGGTTTTGCTTTTTAAGGTACCGCCCCGTTCCGGTAATCGTGCCGCCGGAGCCGACGCCCGCTACAAAAACGTCCACGTGTCCGTTTAAATCTTGCCAAATTTCGGGCCCGGTGGTTTGTTCGTGGGCGAGGGCATTGGCCGGATTGTCGAATTGGGCGGGCATAAACGCGCCAGGGGTGTTTTTAAAAATTTTCTGAGCTTCATTCATCGCGCCTTGCATCCCCTCGGCCCGCGGAGTGAGCACCAGCTGGGCGCCCAACGCTTTTAATAATTTTTGGCGTTCGGCGCTCATATTTTCGGGCATAGTCAATACCAGTTTATAGCCGCGTTCGGCCGACAGAAAGGCAAGCGCAATCCCCGTATTGCCGCTGGTGGGTTCCACAATCGTGGCGCCGGGGCGCAATTTCCCTGCCTGCTCGGCGTCGTTTAGCATAAACAGGGCGGCGCGGTCTTTTACGCTGTACGGGTTGCACATTTCCAGCTTGGCCCATACGTGCCCGGGGCCCGGGCTCAAGCGGGTTATTTCCAACAGCGGCGTGTGGCCGATGCAATCTTCCCATTTATGCAGTTTCATCAGTTCCCCCAAAAGTGCTTTCTTTTATTATAGTGTTTCGCAAAGCGTTTGTCAGCGTGGGGCAAATTGCTAGCAGCGGGATAAAATTTTATACAATGCAAGAGTACGCCCCTCTGGGGGTATTAATAAGAAAAGGGGATTTTGCCAATGACTAAAAAACTGTTTGTTCCGGCGGCTGTGTCCGCTTTGGTTTTATCTATGTCACTTTTTTGCGGCTGCAAAAAAGCAGAGCAGGGCAGCTCTCTGCCCGCGCCTACCGTCAACGCGATTACGGTTATCCAGCAGGACTTGCCGTGGGATATCGAGTACCCGGCGCAAGTGGCGGGCTCGCTGGAAATTCAAATCCGTGCGCAGGTGGGGGGCATTTTGCAGGCCCGTTTGTATAACGAAGGCGAATATGTAAAAGAAGGAACACAGCTTTTTCAAATTGATGATAAAGAATATAAGGTAGCGTTGGAAAAAGCCCAAGGGGCTTTGTCCCAGGCGCAGGCGGAGGAACGCCGCACCCAGCGCACCTATGCCCGTATGAAACGCCTCCGCGCCGACAATGCCGTCAGCCAGCAAGATTACGATAACGCCCTTTCGGCGTACGAAACCGCCCAGGCCAATGTGAAAGTGGCCAAAGCCGGGGTAAGCGATGCGGAAATCAATTTGGGGTACACCAAAGTAACCGCTCCCATTTCCGGCATTGCGGGCAAAGAAGCCCAGTCCGTAGGCAGTTTGATTTCGCCCGCCGGCGAATCGGGCTTTTTGACGACGATGGTGCAAATTAACCCGCTGTATGTGAACTTTTCTATGCCCAGCCGCCAGTTCGAAAAATTGGCCGCGGGTTTTGTGTCCGGCCAGATTTCCATCGGCACCGCAACCCAGCAGGACAAGCTGGACGCCGCTAAATACCGCCAAACGGACGTGTCCGAAGTGCCGATGTATGTGGAAGTCATCCTGAATAATGGTAAAATCTACCCCGAAAAAGGCAAAATTATTTTCTTTGACAGCACCGAAAATACCCAAACCTCCAGCTTGGCGATGAAAGCCGAATTTGCCAACCCCACGAATTCCCGCGCGTTGATGCCCGGGCAGTTTGTACGGGTGCGTTTAGTCGGCGCGGTATACCGCAATGCCATTTTGATTCCTTCCTCGGCGTTGCTTAATACTACGCAGGGATTGGTGGCCTACGTAGTGGACGCCAACAACACCATCGTCGCCCGCCCGGTGCAGGCGCAGTTGCAGGATGATATGTACATCGTAACCGACGGTTTGAAAGCGGGCGAACGCATTTTGCGCGAAGGGCTGATTAAGGTTCGCCCGGGCCAGCAAGTACAAGTAGCTATGCAGGATTTTAAAGTCGGCACGGCGAAAGAAGAAGTCCAGCCGCTGACGCAAAACGGCCGCAGCGTAGCCAAACTGGAAGAAGAAATCGAAGCCTCCGAAGCGCCCGATGCGCAGGCCCTGCCGCAAGAAGCCCCGCAAGCGGCCCCCGCCGAACCCAACACGGCGGACGCCTCTCAGCAAACCCCGGCGGCGGCCTCGGCTCAGCCCGCCGCTCAGCAAACGCCTGCGGCTCAGCCTGCCCAACCGGCTCCTGCCGCACAAGCGGATGCCCCGGCGGCTAAATAAGGAGCGGGTATGTTTTCTAAATTTTTTATTAACCGCCCAATTTTATCTACGGTTATATCGCTGCTTATTTCGTTGGCGGGTATCGTATCCATTACGATGCTTCCCATCGAACAATACCCCGATTTAACCCCGCCGACGATTGAAGTGTCGGCCTCTTATCCCGGCGCCAGCCCGGAAGTGATTGCCGACACGGTCGCCGCCCCCATTGAACAGCAGGTAAACGGCGTGGAGGATATGCTGTATATGAACTCCACTTCGTCCGCCAACGGGGATATGTCTTTAACGGTGTCGTTTAAAGTCGGTACGGACCCGGACCAGGCAATGATTAACGTCAATAACCGCGTCCAGGGCGCCACGGCCACCTTGCCCGAAACGGTGCGTCAGTACGGGGTGGAAGTAAACAAAAAATCTTCCGCTATTTTGCAGTTAATAGCGTTGTATTCCCCCAACGGCCACTCGGATACGACGACCATCGGCAACTACGCGCTGCTCAACATCGTAGACGATTTAAAACGCATCGAAGGCGTGGGCGACGCGCAAGTAATGTCCGCCAACGACTATTCCATCCGCATCTGGATTAAGCCCGATGTTCTTTCCCAGCGCGGTTTGTCCGTCAGCGATTTGGTGGCCGCCGTACAGGCGCAAAACACCCAGCGCGCAGCGGGCAAAATCGGCCAGCCGCCGCTTCCGGTGCAAGTGGACCGGATGTATTCCATCATTGCCCCCGGCCGCTTGACCGACCCCAAAGAATTTGAAAACATCATCTTGCGCACCAACCCGGACGGCACTTCTTTGTTGTTAAAAGACGTGGCCCGCGTGGAGCTGGGCAGCCAGACGTATGAATTTAATGGCAGTTTCAACGGCAAGCCGGCTGTGCCGATTGGCGTGTATCTTTCGCCGGGCGCCAACGCCGTGGCCACCGCCAAAGCGGTGGACGCGCATATGGCCGAAATCGCACAGAACTTCCCGGCGGATTTGGATATCGACTATAAAGTCGCCTACGATACGACCTTGTTTGTGACCGCTTCTATCAAAGAGGTTATCCACACGCTGATTGAAGCGATGATTTTGGTGTTCTTGGTGGTGTATATCTTCTTAAAAGACTGGCGCGCCACGCTCATTCCGTGTTTGGCGGTGCCGGTATCCATCATCGGCGCGTTTGCCGGGATGCTGTTGCTGGGATTCTCCATTAATACGCTTACGCTGTTTGGGTTGGTGTTGGCCATCGGTATCGTGGTGGACGACGCCATCGTGGTGATTGAAAACGTCGAACGTATTATGCACGAAGAAAACCTGCCCGTCAAAGAAGCCACCATCAAAGCCATGGACGAAGTGTCCGGCCCCGTGGTGGCCATTGTGCTGGTACTGTGTTCCGTGTTCGTGCCGGTGGCTTTTATGGGCGGGCTTACCGGGGTGATGTACCAGCAATTTGCTATTACGATTGCCGTGTCCGTCATCATTTCGGGCTTGGTAGCGCTGACGCTTACGCCCGCTTTGTGCGCCCTCTTGCTTAAAAAACAGGAACACCCGACGAAAGGCTTTTTCTATCAGTTTGACCGCTTGTTTGAAAAACTGACAGATAAATACGGTTCCTGGGTGGCGTTTTTTATCCGCCGGCTGACGGTTTCCGTGGTGCTGATTGCGCTTATTTTTGCGGCGGCGCTGGGGTTGTTTAAAATCGTGCCCGGCAGCTTGCTGCCCGATGAGGACCAAGGCGTGATTATGGTGGCGGCCCAGCTGGACCCGTCCGCCTCTTTGGCTAACAGCGACGCGGTGGCCAAACAGCTGGAAGAACTTATTTCCGCCCAGCCGGCTGTTTCCCAGGTGCTCACCTTCTCCGGCTACGATATGCTTTCCAGCACGCAAAAAAGCAACTCGGTGGCCGCGTTTGTGATGTTAAAACCGTGGGAAGAACGCAAGGCCAAAAATCTTTCCTCTGCCGCGCTGGTGGGTGCTTTGTATGCCCAGGCGCAGAGCAAAATCCCGGCTGCGGTGGTTATGCCGTTTAACCCGCCGCCTATTATGGGGATGAGCACCACCGGCGGTTTGGAAGGGTATATCCAAAACCGCACTTCCGGCGGCAGCGAAGCGCTGGAAGCCCAAACCCAAAAATTTATAGAAGCCGCCAAAAAACGGCCCGAGCTTTCCAGCGTCAGCACGACGTTTTCGGCCGCGGTGCCGCAGTACAAAATGGATGTGGATGAAACCAAAGCCTTGGCTATGGGTGTGAGCCTTTCTGAGCTTTACACTACCTTGCAAGGCACTTTTGGTACGCTCTATGTCAACGACTTTACGTACTCCGGCCGCAGTTTTAAAGTAATGATGCAAGCGGACGGCCAGTACCGCGCCCGCCCGGAACAAATCTCCGGCATTTACGTGCGCTCCAATTCGGGCGCGATGGTGCCGCTGTCGGCCTTGGTTACGCTGACGCCTTCTTTGGGGCCGGATATGGTGGAACGGTTTAACGTGTTCCCCGCCGCCAAAATTTTGGCTAACCCGGCCGCCGGTTACAGCTCCGGCGACGCTATCCGCGCCGTAGAAGAAACCGCCAAAGAAGTGTTGGATTCCGGCTTTACCCTGGCTTGGACGGGTACCACCTACCAGGAAAAACTCTCCGGCAACTCCTCGGCCGTGGCGCTTTTGTTGGGGATGTTGGTGGTGTTCTTAATCTTGGCCGCCCAGTATGAAAAATGGAGCTTGCCGCTGGCGGTATTAATGGCGGTGCCGTTTGCCATTTTCGGCGCGCTGGCCGGAACGTGGGCGCGCGGATTGTCTAACGATATTTACTTCCAAATCGCGTTGGTGGCTTTGGTCGGCTTGGCCGCCAAGAACGCCATTTTGATTGTGGAATTTGCCGTAATGCTTAAAGAACAAGGCTTTGAAACGACCAAAGCCGCCGTGGAAGCCGCCAAATTGCGTTTCCGCCCGATTGTGATGACGTCTTTGGCGTTCATCTTGGGCTGCGTGCCGCTGGCTATCAGCTCGGGCGCCGGCGCGGCCAGCCGCCACGCCATCGGTACGGCCGTGGTGTTTGGTATGTTGGCGGCCACGCTGATTGCGCCGCTGTTTGTGCCGTTGTTCTTTAGTTTATTAAGCGGCTGGAAAAAACCGCAGGCGGCTCAACCTGCAGAAACCCAAAAGGAGAATTTATGAGAAAATTACGTCTAGTATCCTTGCTGGCGTCCGCCGTTTTGTTGGGCGGGTGTCTGCTGGGGCCCAATTATCAACAGCCGGATTTGGATTTGCCGCAAGGCGAAGCGGCTGATAACTTTAGCATTTTCACCCAGGCCAACTGGTGGGAAGTGTTTAACGACCCGGTGCTCAACCGCCTGGAAAGCGAAGCGTTGGCCTATAACAAAGATTTGCAGGCTGCCATCGCCCGCGTGGACCAGGCGCGCGCTTCGGTGGGGATTGCCACCGCCGACCAGCTGCCCAGCCTGTCCGCGGCGGCCGAGTCGGGCCGCGCCGGCAACAGCGCCGGTTCCGGTCAAAGCCAAAGCACGGCCAATGTGTCCGTGTCGTACGAATTGGACTTGTGGGGCAAATACCGCCGTTTGAGCGAAGCCGCCCGCGCCCAGCTGCTTTCCAGCGAGGCCGCCCGCGACACCGTGCGCCTGACGCTGACATCGGACGTGGCCAAGAACTATTTTTCCTTGGCGATGCTGGACGCGCAGTTAGCCATTGCCCAGCGCACCTTGGAAGCCCGCAAAGAAAACGTACGCATCTACACCAGCCGCTACAAAAACGGCTACTGCACCGAAGTGGATTTGAAACGCGTGGAAGCCAATATGGCCAGCGTGCAGGCGCAGGAACAACAATTGCGCTTGAAAATTGCTCAAACGGAAACGGCGCTTTCCGTGCTGGTGGGCAAATCCCCGCGCGAGATTGCCGCTAACGATGTGCCCCGCGGCAAAACCTTGGCGGAAATTACGCTCATCCCCGATGTGCCCGAAGGCATTCCCTCGGATTTGTTGGCCCGCCGGCCGGACGTCCGCTCGGCCGAAGGCCAGCTGATTGCCGCCAACGCCAACATCGGCGCGGCGCGTGCGGCGTATTTCCCCAGCATTCCGCTGACGGCTTCCGCCGGTTATGCCAGCGGTGCGCTGAATAATTTGTTTACGGGTTCTTCCGGCGTATGGGCGGCCGGCGGGCAGTTGCTGGCTCCGATTTTTGAAGGCGGCAAAATCCGCGCCGAAAACGAAAAAGCCGAAGCGCAATACCGCGAAATGCTTGCTTCGTACGAAAAAACGGTGCAAGGCGCTTTCAAAGAAGCGTTGGACGCGATTGCCGCCAACCGCATCAACCGCGAAATTTTCGACTCGTACAAACAGCAGACCGAAGCTATGCAGCGCAGCTACGAGCTGACCAAAAAACAGGAAGACGCCGGCCTTATCGGCGTGACGGACTTGCTGGACGTGGAAGAAAACCTGCTGTCCGCCGAAATGAACCTGGCTTCCGCCCGCAACGACGAATTGGCCGCCGTGGTGAATTTGTCCAAAGCGTTGGGCGGCGGATGGAACGTGCAGGACGGGTTTGGCCCATACGAAGAATTGGTCAAAACCCAGCAAGCCGAACTGAAACAAGAACCTGCCGCAAAATAAGTGCAAGTTTTTATTCGCCAAAAGCCCCGGTATATGCCGGGGCTTTTTCGTAGGTTTTGAGCGGAAAAACCCTGTGAAAGAGCGGCCAGCCTCTGGCCCTGCCCCCGGCTCGGGGCGCCCTTTTTCTGACGCCAGAAAAAGGGCGAAAAAGAGCGCCGGCCCAGGGCCCCATAAAAATCACTTCCAAGCGGGAAATTTTATAACTCGTGCGGTTCCCGCACTCAAACAATAAAATTTCTAATCCGCTTGGAAGGCTTTTTATAGACGGGGCAAAAGGGCCGGATAAACAGCAACGGCCACAACCACGGCAGCAACACAAGCGGAAAAGACTTTCCTTTTTTAGTAGCGCGGTATGGCGGAAACAGTGTGGCCTAAACTAGTCGCCCTAGCGGGTATAGAGTTGGGAGGCCAGCCCCTGGCCCGGCTCGCCTTTTGCGCGAGTATCCTCAACAAGTTGTTCCCTTTTTGCGTAAGCACCGTATTTTGCAAAACCCTGTTTGAGGCAGAGTGCCGCGGCCTGGAAGGCCCTGCCCCCGGTAAGGGGCCGTTGCGTAAGGGCGCGACATATCAGAAATAGTGTGGCTCTATGAGTCGTGTTAACGGGTAAAGGAAAGGGAGCCCGGGCTCGCCCTTAGCAAAAACATCCACAACTTGTTGTTCCTTTTTGCGTGTGCCCCGTATTTGGCGGAACCCTGTTTGAGGCAGAGTGCCGCGGCCTGGAAGGCCTTGATTTGTTTTTTTTTTTTGATAAATTTTGGCTATGACCAAAATTTATCAAAAATCCTCCTCGGCGGGGAAAAACGCCGGATTTACGCTAATAGAGCTGTTAGTGGTGGTTTTAATCATCGGTATTTTGGCGGCGGTGGCGCTTCCCAAATATGAACTGGCGGTGGAAAAATCCCGCGCGTCCAAAGCGTTGGCGGCGGCGCGCGCCATCAAAGACGCGGAAGAAGTGTATTATATGGCCAACGGCGTATACACGAATGACTTGACCCAGCTCGATGTCACCGTTCCCATCCCGGAAGGCTTCCACGGTTCCATTAATCTCGACCAATCTTATGTTCTATTGACCAGAGATCAAAACGGATTTGCTTATCAAATTTTATTTGCTTTTGACGGCAGAAAAACTTTTGCCGGCGGGCAGAACCTAACGGGCGTACATTATTGCTTGGCTTCGATATCGTCGGAGAAAGGTATCCGGCTGTGCGCGGGGTATGGGCCGCTTTTGTACGAGGATAGCTCGTTCAAACGTTACCGCATTAATTAGTTCGGTGGCACTGGCCGGTTGGTTTCCCGCATAGCCGCGCGCGCTTGTAATTTAGTAAAATATAAGTATGAAAATACCGGCGCTGTGCCCGTTGGACGGCCGCTATGGCGGCAGACTGGGCGCGCTCAGAAGTGTAATGAGCGAAGCCGCCTTTACTGCATCCCGTGTGCGCGTGGAATGCGCGTGGCTGGAAATCTTATCCGGTTTAAAACTCCCTCATTTTAAGCCGCTTACTGCAAAAGAACGCCAACTCTTGGCGGACGTGAGCCTTTTATCCGAAAAAGATTTAGACATTATCCGTGCGTTAGAATTTGACGGATTTCAAAACATTCCCGCCACCAAGCACGACGTAAAAGCAGTGGAGTATTTCTTGCGCCTAAAACTGTGCAAAACCGCGCTGAAAGACCGCCTGAACTGGCTGCACTTTGCGCTGACTAGCGAGGACGTCAACAGCGCGTCCTATGCGCTTCTTTTATCGGACGGGGTGGAAAAAGCGCTGCTTCCGGCGTTGCTTCAATTACAAAAAGAACTGGCCAAGCTGGCCCGCAAAGAAGCCCGTTCCGTCCTGTTGGCGCGCACGCACGGCCAACCCGCCGTACCGACGACCTTTGGCAAGGAAATCCGCGTATTTGGATATCGTTTGTCCCGCCAAATCGATGAACTGAAAAAACATTCCATTACCTTTAAATTCGGCGGATCGGTGGGCAATTTTAACGCGCATATGGCGGCTTTCCCGGCGGTTAACTGGCCGCGGGCGGCCCGGCAAATGGCGGCGCGGCTCAGCCGCGGGAGCAAAATCAAACTGGCGCTTTCGCCCGTTACCACCCAAGTCGACAACCGCGACAGTTACGCCGAACTGTTTGACAATATTCGCCGAGCTGATGTAATTTTATTGGATTTGTGCCGCGATATGTGGCAGTATATTTCCGCCGGGCTGGTGCATCAAAAAGCCGTCCCCGGTGAGGTGGGTTCTTCTACGATGCCGCAAAAGGTGAACCCCATTGATTTTGAAAATGCCGAAGGCAATTTGCAGTTGGCGGATGCGCTGTTTGAACTTTTTTCGCGCAAGCTGCCTGTTTCGCGCTTGCAGCGGGATTTGTCGGATTCTACGGTGCTTCGCAATATGGCGGTGGCCTTTGGATATGCGCTGGTGGCGTACCAATCTGTGTTAAAGGGGTTATCCAAAATTTCATTTGACCGCGCGGCCGCGCGGGCGGAGCTTTGCGCCCACCCGGAAGTGCTGGCCGAAGCGGTGCAAACCATTTTGCGCGCGGCGGGTTATCCCGGCGCTTATGAAAAACTGCGCGATTTTACGCGCGGCCGCCCGATGACGGCGGCTTTGTGGAAAGAATTTATAGAAGGGTTGCCTGTGGACGGGCCAACCCGTACCAAACTGCGTGCGCTGACGCCGGAAACGTATGTGGGCCGCGCACGGAAACTTGCGGAGGAAACATATGATTGATATTGTTTGCGGCGGACAAGCCGGCGACGAAGGAAAAGGGAAAATTTCCGCGTATTTATCTTACAAAGGCAATTACGATTATTGCGTGCGCGTAGGCGGCCCCAATGCGGGGCATACCGTGGTGCAGGATGGGAAATCCTATACGCTTAAAAACATTCCATCCGGGTTTTTAAACCCGCATACCAAGCTGGTGCTGGGCGCGGGGGCTTATACCAAAACCGAATGGCTGTTGGACGAACTGAAAATCACCGGTACGCGCGACCGCTTGATTATCGACCCGTACGCCGTGTTGATTTCCGACGAACAAACCGCGGCTGAAAAGGGCGCCTCGCATTTTATGCAGCACATCGGCAGCGTGGGCACCGGGCTGGGCCAGGCGGTGCGGGAACGCATTGAACGGCGCGATATTAAATTCGCCAAAGACGAACCGTTACTGAAAGATTTTATACAGGATGTCCCTGAATTGTTAAACGACTGCCTGGATAAAGGCGGGCAAATTTTGCTGGAAGGCACGCAAGGGATAAAACTTTCCCTGCTGCACGGGGAATATCCGTTCGTCACTTCGCGCGATACCACCGCCAGCACTTTCTTGGGCGAAGCCGGCTTGGGCCCCAAGTCCGTGCGCGACGTGTATGTGGTGTTTAAACCCTACATCACCCGCGTGGGTCCCGGTCCTTTGGAGCAGGAAATGACCGACGAAA
The DNA here is from genome assembly GCA_944322825.1 of Candidatus Avelusimicrobium pullicaecorum. Classification (GTDB taxonomy): domain Bacteria; phylum Elusimicrobiota; class Elusimicrobia; order Elusimicrobiales; family Elusimicrobiaceae; genus Avelusimicrobium; species Avelusimicrobium pullicaecorum. The sequence continues at coordinate 62,559 of CALUQD010000005.1, read as the reverse complement.
AGGAATTAAAAGTCTATCACACCAAAGGGCACGAAATCGGCAGCGTCAGCAAACGCTTGCGCCGCATTGGCGCGTTCGAAAAACGCTCCGCCGCCCGTGCGATTATGATTAACAATTGCACCAAAATCGCGCTGACGCATATGGATATGTTCCCCGGCAACGACTGTATCAAATCGCCGGTGGATTTTACGCCGCAGGCGCAGGCGTTTTTGGAAGATCTAAAACAGCTGTGCGCCCGCACCTATCCGCACCCGAAAATTGCACTTATTTCCACCGGCCCGGATATGGAAGACACCTTAGTCTTATAGTATTTGCAAGCCCCGCGTAAGCGGGGCTTTTTAGGGCGTGTTGCGCGCCCGGGCGCCGCGGGGTTATAATAAAAAAGGGGGATTTATGAAAGATATTATTTTTGATTTAGGCGGGGTTCTGATTGACTGGAACCCACGCTATCTATATAAGAAAATTTTTGCGTCCGAAGAAGAAATGGAATGGTTTTTGACCAATGTCTGCACGCCGCAGTGGAACACCCAGCAGGATGCCGGCCGTCCGTTTGCCAAAGGTCTGGAGGTGGCGAAGGAAAAGTATCCCAAATACGCGGCGCAGATTGACGATTACTTTAACCGTTGGGAAGAAATGCTCGGCGGCCCCATTAAACCGGCGGTGGCCGTGCTAAAAGAACTGAAGGAAAAAGGATACCATCTGTATGCGCTTAGCAACTGGTCGGCCGAAACATTCCCCATCGCGCGCGAAAAATACGATTTTTTGAAATTGTTTGACGGTGTAGTTATTTCCGGGGAAGAACGGCTGGTCAAGCCGGACCCGGCCATTTACGCGCGCTTGCTTAAACGCTTCCAGCTGCGGGCGCCCAATTGCGTTTTTATCGATGACAACGCCGCCAACATTGCCGAAGCCGTACACCTGGGGTTTGAAACAGTATTGTTTGCCGGCGGGGAAGCCCTGCGGGCCGAATTGGTGCGGCGCGGACTTTTGCAGGTGGTTTCTTTTTAGCGGATGTTGTTTTTATAGATCAAATGACGGGTAAAAAATCCCCGGCGGACGCCGGGGATTTTTTTGCGTTATTCGGCTTTGCTTACCAAAACTTCCATTAGTTTGTGGCGCCGGAACTTGCGCGGGTCCACCAACAGGCCGTCGGCTTTTAGCTTATCGTTTTTATCTAAGGCGCGGCCCAACTGCTGTTCAGCCCATTGGGCTACGTTTATGGTGGGCGGCAGGCCGTCGGGCAGCGGCACATTCAACTGGGCAAACACGTCGGCCATTTTGGCGGTGGCGCTGGCCACCAGCGAGGAACCAATCGGCCGGATGTAGGCGGGGAAGAAATCGTACTCGTCTTCGATTTCGCCCACCATTTCTTCAAAGATGTCTTCCAGCGTCAAAATACCGGTTATTTTTTCGTTTTCCGTTACCAAGCAGATATGCTGTTTTTCTTTCATCATTTTTTGCAGGGCGGCGGAAATAATTGTATCCGCTTCCAGGCGCAAAATGGGGCGGATAATCGTCCGGGCGGAGGTGGGAGCGTTGCCCGCCATTTTGGTGGAAAGGAAAATGTCCTTAAAGTTCAAATACCCAATAATGCTCTGCGGGTCGGACGGGTTTTCCCGCACCGGGAAACGCGTGTGCATATCCAGGTGCGCTTTAACGAACGTATCGGCGATGGAGTCCCCGGCGTCTAGCATATACACTTGGTCCAAGGGAACTTGAATTTCGCGGATTTTGCGGATGCAGAACATCGCGCTGGAAAGCACGATTTTTTCTTCCGTTTTGCCAAATAACCGCGAAGAAGAAGCAATGGCCGCCGCAGTCCGCAAGTCGGTCATAGCGGCTTTTTGGGCTTCTTTGGGGTCGGGCGTTTTGTTGGTTAAGGTTTTTTGGGTGAAGAAGCGCACCATCGCTTCCATAATGCGCACAATGGGCGACAAAATGGAATACAGCACCCGCATCACCGGCGAAAATTTCAGCGTGACAAATTCTTTATTTTTAATGGCAAACGTTTTAGGCGTCAGCTCGGCAAATACAATGGTGATAAAGCTCAGCGGTACGACCACCACCGCCACGGAAAGTGCGTCTGCCAGCCGCTTGGGGATGGAAAGCCATTCCTGCAAAACAGGAGAGAACATCTCGTCTGCTCCGGCGCCGCCGGCGGCCGCCGCAATGGCGCCGACCAGCGTAATACCAATTTGCACCACCGCCAGGCTTCCTTCCATATGGTCCTTCATAAAAAGGGCCTGTTCGGCTCCTAAGCGTTTCTCCTGGGCCAAAATAGACAATTTCGTGCGAGAAACGGATGCCAGCGCCATTTCGTAGGCGGCCAGCAAGGCGTTTAAAACAAGCATCAGTATGATGATTAGTATCGTCATGGGATATAGTGTAGCAAAAAAAGGGGTAAAACAAAAGGAGTCCCCGTCGTGCAAAGAACCTTTCGCCCGGCGGGCGGATGCTTGGGTAAGAATTGCTTGACAATCCCCGACGATAAGCATATCCTAATAACATAGGGGTTTATCGTATGAAGAAAAAATTTAATGTTACTGGTATGACCTGTTCCGCCTGCCAGGCGCACGTGGAACGGGCCGTTGCCAAATTACCCGGCGTACGGTACGCGTCGGCCAATTTATTGCAAAACACGCTCACGGCGGAATACGATGAGGACCGCCTGAACGCACAGGATATTATTGCCGCTGTGCGCGGGGCAGGATATGATGCATTTGCCCCCGGCGAACAATCGGTTTTGTTTTCTCCCCAGCGGGCCGCCAAAGAGGAGGCGCGCCGGCTGAAATATCGTTTTATCGTTTCCCTTGTCTTTTTGCTGCCGCTTTTATATGTAGCAATGGGTTCTATGCTGGCGTTGCCGCTCCCGGAGGTGCTGCACAGCAATCCGGGGCTCTTTGCGCTGACGCAGTTTATCTTAACGCTGCCTGTTTTGGCGGTAAACCGCAAATTTTTCACCAACGGATTTAAGCGTTTGTTTGCCGGGGCACCCAATATGGACAGTTTAATTGCACTGGGTTCCGGTTCCGCTGTTGTGTTTGGCGTGTGGGGGCTTTTTGGTGTGACGTATTTGTTGGGTGTGCCGAACGTGGAAGCCGCGGCCGAACGTGCGGGGCACTTGTATTTCGAGTCGGCCGCAATGATTTTAACGCTGGTTACGCTGGGCAAATGGTTGGAAGCGCGTGCAAAAGTAAAAACATCCGACGCTATTTCCGCCTTGGTGCGTTTGGTGCCGCAGGAGGCGTCCGTCCTGCGCGGCGGAAAAGAGGTGCGTGTGCCGGTGCAAGGCTTGGTGAAAGGGGATATTATCGTAGTGCGTGCCGGCGAACGGATTGCCGCGGACGGTGTGGTGGCAGAGGGCGGCGGCGCGGCAGATGAGTCAGCCCTTACGGGGGAGAGCGTTCCGCAGGATAAACCGATTGGGGCCGAGCTGGCGGCAGGCACACTGCTTGTCAGCGGGTATGTGGAGCTGAGCGTGGAACGCACCGGGAAAGATACGGTGCTTGCGCAAATTATTACATTGGTAGAAGAGGCGGCCGGCAGCAAAGCGCCTATTGCGCGGTTGGCGGACCGCGTGAGCGCTGTGTTCGTGCCGGCGGTGATTGCGGTGGCGCTCTTAACATTCGTGGTATGGCTTTCGCAAGGGACGAGCTTTAGCTTTGCCCTGTCTTCGGCCATCTCTGTACTGGTCATTTCGTGCCCGTGTGCCTTGGGGCTCGCAACGCCTACGGCCATTATGGTGGGCACCGGCAGCGCGGCGCGGCAAGGCATTTTGGTCAAATCCGCCGCGGCGTTGGAGCGGGCCTATAAAGTGACGGCGGTGATATTGGATAAAACGGGAACGGTCACTTTGGGGCAAATGCAAGTGGTGCGGGCAGAGCCGGCGGAAGGAGTTGCGCGGGAACAGCTGTTGAGCCAAGCGGCCTCGCTGGAGCATTTTTCGCAGCATCCGTTTGCACGGGCGCTGGTTGCGTATGCGGAGGAACAACAAGCTCCTTTGGTGCAGACGTCTGATTTTGAACTCATTCCAGGCCGCGGGGTGCGCGCCCGTGAAGGCCAAGACGAATTGTTGGGCGGCAATTTAACCTATATGCAGGAAGCAGGCATATCCGTACCGGAAGGCAAAAAGCGCTTGGAACAAGAAGCAGCCGAAGGGCGCACGCCGCTTTTCTTTGCGCGTGCAAATCGATATTTGGGAATGATTTCTTTTGCCGATACGATAAAACCGTCGGCCGCGGATGCGGTACATTTATTGAAAAAGATGCATCTAAAAGTCATTTTACTGACCGGGGACAGCGAACATACCGCCCGCCGCGTGGCGCAGAAAGTGGGCATTGACCGCGTGATTGCGGGTGTATTGCCGCAAGACAAAGAAGCCATCGTGCGCCGTTTGCAAAACGAAGGCGAAGTGGTAGCGATGGCGGGGGACGGCGTGAACGATGCCCCGGCCTTGGTGCGGGCCGATGTAGGCTTAGCTCTGAGGGCCGGAACGGATGTAGCGGTGGAGTCGGCCGATATTGTGCTGATGAAGGACGATTTAACCGCAGTGGCCACAGCCCTGCAGTTAAGCCGCGCCGTGTTGCGTAACGTCAAACAGAATTTATTTTGGGCGTTTATTTACAATGTGCTGGGCATCCCGTTGGCGGCTGGCGTGCTGTACTTGCCGTTTGGTTGGAAGTTAAGCCCAATGGCGGCGGCTGCTGCAATGAGTTTAAGCTCGGTATGTGTTGTCAGCAACGCGCTGCGGCTGCGGTTTTTTAAGCCGGCGCGTCTTGCCAAAAAACAAAAAGGGGACAAAAATATGCATAAAACATTAATTATTGAAGGAATGAGCTGCCAGCATTGTGCCAGCCACGTGGAGCGTGCTTTAAATGCGCTTCCGGGTGTGCGGGCAAAGGTGAATTTAAGCCAAAAATGCGCCGAGGTAGAGTCAGCCGGGGAAGTGGATGACGAAACCCTCAAAAAAGCCGTGCAGAATGCCGGCTACGAAGTGGTAGCCATTCGCTAAAGCGGGTTTTTCCAAGGGCCGGGTTCCTGCAGGAATCCGGCCTTTTTGCGTTAGAATTGATAGAATAAAAGAAAGATATCCAGCAAGGAGCAAGATATGAACGATTTTGGTTTTGTAAAAGTAGCGGCGTGTGTGCCGTCCGTCAAAGTGGCGGATCCCGCTTATAACGCCGCCCAATTGGAAGCGTGCCTGACCCGCGCCGCGCAGGAAGGCGTGCGCGCGGTGGTATTCCCGGAACTGTGTGTGACGGGATACACGTGCGGCGATTTGTTTTCCAAACCCTTGCTCTTGGACGTAGCGGAACGTGTGCTTGCGGCGCTGCTGCGCCGGACGGAAAGCCTGGATATTGTGTTTATGGCGGGCCTTCCGGTGCGGGCGGGCAGTGCGTTGCTAAACGCGGCGGCCGTTTGTTACCGGGGGGAAATTTTGGGAGTGGTTCCCAAAACGCATTTGCCCAATTATAAAGAATTTTACGAACAGCGCTGGTTTACGTCTGCCTTGGAATGGGGCGGCGGCGAAGTGGACCTGTGCGGCCAAACGGTTCCGGCGGGAACGGATTTGTTATTTGAAGCCGGCGGAATGAAATTTGGCGTGGAAATTTGCGAAGATTTATGGGCCGTGGTGCCGCCGTCTTCCCGCCTGGTGCTGCAAGGGGCGGATGTGATTTTCAACCTTTCGGCCAGCAACGCCTTGGCGGGTAAACACGCCTATGTGCGCCAGCTGGTGCAGCAACAGTCGGCCCGGTGCTTGTGCGGGTATGTATATGCTTCGTGCGGGTTTGGGGAGTCCACCACGGACGTCGTTTTCGGCGGCAACGCACTGATTTACGAAAACGGCACCCCGTTGGCTTTTTCGGAACGGTTCTCGCTGGAAGCCCAGCTGGTTTGTGCGGAAATTGATGTGGAACGGCTGCGCACGGAGCGTGCCGTCAGCACCACTTTCCGCTCGGACGCCGCCGTGGAAGCGGCCGATCCCTATGAAGTCATCGAAACGGGAATGCCTTCCGTGCCCGTGATGCGCTTGTCGCGCTATGTGTCGCCCTTGCCGTTTGTGCCCAAAGGCAATATGCTAAACGAAAACTGCCAGGAAATTTTTAATATTCAAGTAACGGGTTTGGCCACACGTTTAAAGGCGGCCTGCGCCAAGACGGCGGTGGTGGGCGTTTCCGGCGGGTTGGATTCCACGCTGGCCCTGCTCGTTTGCGCCAAAACGTTTGATAAGTTGGGCCTTTCGCGCAAAGATATTATTGGCGTAACCATGCCCGGCTTCGGCACGACGGACCGCACCTATCAAAACGCACTGTCGCTGATGAAACACTTAGGCGTAACCCAGCGGGAAGTAAACATCAAAAAGGCTTGCCAGCAGCATTTTTGCGATATCGGCCACGATGAAGCAAAGAAAGACGTTACCTACGAAAACACCCAAGCGCGCGAGCGCACGCAGGTGCTGATGGATATGGCCAACCAAACCGGCGGTATTGTCATTGGTACGGGGGATCTGTCCGAACTGGCGCTCGGCTGGGCCACGTATAACGGCGACCATATGTCTATGTACGGCGTCAATGCGGGCGTGCCGAAAACGTTGGTTCGGTCGCTGGTGTCGTGGGCGGCCCAGCACGAAACCAGCAAAAAAGCCCAGGCGGTACTGGCGGATATTGTGGACACGCCCATCAGCCCCGAATTGCTGCCCGCCGCGAAAGACGGGCACATCGCGCAAAAAACCGAAGACCTGGTCGGCCCGTATGAACTGCACGACTTCTTTTTGTTCTATTTTCTGCGCTATGGGTTCGGTCCGGCGAAAATTTACTTTTTGGCTCGCCAAGCCTTTGACAAACAATTTGCCCCCAGCGTAATTAAAAAGTGGCTGAAAGTATTTTTCCGCCGTTTCTTTGCCCAGCAGTTTAAACGTTCCTGCCTGCCGGATGGCCCGAAGGTGGGTTCGGTGGGTCTTTCGCCGCGGGGCGATTGGCGTATGCCCAGCGACGCCAGCGCCCAAGTGTGGCTGGCGGAAGCCGAAAGCCTGCGGTAAATTTCTCCGCCGCGCTTTTGCGCGGCGGTTCTTTTGCGAGGACCTATGTTTGACGTTATCATTATCGGGCTGGGGCCGGCGGGCAGTACGCTGGCGCGCCTATTAAACGGCAAAAAAGTGCTGTGCCTGGATAAAAAAAACTTTCAGCCTGGCGGCTTTGAAAAACCCTGCGGCGGCCTGTTGGCGCCGGATGCGCAGAAAGCGCTGGCCCGGTTTGATTTAAATCTTCCCAAGTCAGTTTTAGTGGACCCGCAGCTTTTTGCCGTGCGGACGATAGACCTTGCTTCCGGGCTGATACGCCATTATCAACGGTTCTATATGAATATGGACCGTCAAAAATTTGATCATTGGCTTCAAACGCTTATCCCCGCGTCCGTACAGGTGGTAACCGGCGCACAGAGGACGCGCTTGTCCCGCCGCCCAGACGGTATGTTTGAAATGTTCTACCGCTGTGGGGCGCAGGAACATACGGCCGTGGCCCGCCGCGTGGTAGGGGCGGACGGAGCGGATTCGCTGGTGCGCCGGACGTTTTTCCCGCGTTACCGGGTGCGCAGTTATGTGGCGGTGCAGCAGTGGTTTAAAGAAACGCATACAAGCCCTTTTTATTCCTGTATTTTTGATTCACAGGAAACCGACTGCTATTCCTGGTCCGTATCCAAGGACGGCTATTTTATTTTTGGCGGGGCGTATCCGGCGGCGGGTTGCCGGGCCCGGTTTGAACGCCAAAAGAAACGGTTAGAAACGTATGGTTTTCAATTTGGGGCGCCGCTTAAGACGGAGGCCTGCCGCGTGCTGCGCCCGTCCGGTTGGCGCGAATTTTGCCTAGGGGAAAACGGCGTATTTTTGATTGGCGAAGCCGCAGGGTTTATCAGCCCCAGCAGTTTGGAGGGTATTTCCAGCGCGATGATCAGCGCCCAAGCGTTAGCCGCGGCCCTGGGCTCTTCCCCCGGTTTGGCGGAGCACCGCCGGTATGCCCAGGGAACGTTCGGTTTGCGCGTAAAATTGTGGAGCAAATTACTCAAGTGCCCTTTTATGTACCAGCCTTTCTTGCGCCGCTGGGTGATGAAAAGCGGCCTGGCCAGCATTTCCATTAACCGCTGACGGGTTTCTTTGGCGGCGGATGTCATTTAAAAACCCCGGGTTTTAAGCCCGGGGTTTTAGTTAGTTGTTTAAAAAACTTTTGCCAAATTTCAGCGGCGGCAGTTTAAAATAATCCGCCAGCGTTTGGCCCAAGTCCGCATACGAATCGCGTCCGCCCAAGGCTTGCGGCCGAATGCCGGGGCCGAACAGAATGACGGGCACGTGTTCGCGGGTGTGGTCGGTGCCTTGATAGGTCGGGTCGCAGCCGTGGTCGGCGGTGATGAAGGCAATATCCCCTTCCTGCATTTGGGCGGCCAGTTCAGGCAGGCGGGAGTCGAAGTATTCCAGCCCTTTGGCGTAGCCTTCCACGTCGCGGCGGTGGCCCCAGGTCATATCAAAATCCACAAAGTTGGTAAACACCAAACTAAAGTCCGGCGCGGCGGCGGCTTGGGCCAGTGTTACATCCCACAGTTCTTCCAGGCCCGAGGCTTTTACCGCTTGGGTAATGCCTTGCTTGGCAAAAATATCCGAAATTTTTCCGACGGAAATTACTTCCCCGCCCGCTTCTTTAATTTCGTCCAACACGGTTTTCATCGGCGGTTTGACGGAATAATCGTGGCGATTTTTGGTGCGTTTAAATTCGCCTTTCTTTTCGCCTTCAAACGGGCGTGCAATCACACGGGCGATGTTGTAGGGCGCCACGTGTTTAAACGCAATTTCGCACACATGATATAAGCGGTCCAATCCAAAATGTTTTTCGTGCGCGGCGATTTGGAATACACTGTCGGCGGAGGTATAACAAATGGGTTTTCCCGTTTGGATATGTTCTTCGCCCAGTTCATCGATGATGACCGTGCCGGAGGCGGCCTTATTGCCCAAAATGCCGGGCAGGCCGGCTTCTGCGCAAATTTTTTCAATCAATTCCGGCGGGAAGGAAGGGTATTCGGGCTTAAAGTATCCCCACTCAAATTCTACGGGGGAACCCGCCATTTCCCAATGCCCGGAGGAGGTGTCTTTGCCGTGGCTGATTTCACGCATAAAACCGTATTTGGAAGGCAAATTGATTTTGGCCCCTTCCTGCGGGCCGGCCAGCGGCATTTTGCCGCAGGAGGCTTGGGCGGCTTTTAATAATCCCAGGGCGGCCAGGTTGGGAATTTTCAGCCCGCCGCGTACGGCGGCAATATGGCCCAGGGTATTGGCGCCTTCGTCGCCAAAGCGGGCGGCGTCTTCGGCTCCGCCCAGTCCAAAAGAGTCCATCATTAAAATTACGGCGCGTCCTTTTTTTGTCATACGACCTCCGGCTTTTCTTTTATTATACCCCAAAAAAGCATCTTGCGCTTAGCCCGTTTTGTCCGGCCAAAACGGACGGTAAAATGTGATATGATATATCCACAAGGGGGATGTATGAAACAAGCGTATATCAATATGCGGAATTTTTGGCTGGACGTCAAAAATTTGGAAAACCGTAAAGGCGTGATTGAAATCGGACCGGATAAAATTTCCGTCGCCGGCATCGAAATGGCTATGCAGGACGGCGGCGAAGTGAAACATTTGTTTTTGGCCACCAACTCGCTGGGGGACAGCAGTTTGTATTTTGAAAATAACAGCAAAAGCGGCTTGGGGGGCGTAATTGGCGGGCACGGGCACGAAGCCTTGCAGGATGCGGCCGCCCATATGCTGGCGCACGCCAGCAAGCTGACGGGAGAAATGACCGCCGTCGGCGCGGGCGGAGAACTTCCGCCGCCTTCGTCCACGGAAATGGTGCGGCTGTTTGCGGTTTCTAAAGAGAAACTATTCTATACCGAACTGCCCGAAGCTGTTTTGCGTAACCCGGAGAATAATTTCTATCCGTTCTTTGCTTACTCGCAGCAGACGCTGGGGCTGTTTAAACAGCAACAGGAAGATGCTTCGGCCCCGCAGGCACATTCGTAAGCCATTTAAAAGCCGCCCGGTTGGGCGGCTTTTTTACGGTTCGCAATTTATTTTTTCGTCTATCAAATACAAAGGACGTTGTTTGACTTCCGTAAACACGCGGCCCAAATACTCGCCGATAACACCCAGCGAAATAAGCTGCACGCCGCTGAAAAACAAAATCGCCACCATCAGCGAAGCATACCCGCTGACGGGGTTTCCGTACAAAATCTTTTTGGCCGCCACCCACAGCGCATACACAAACGCAAAACCGGATACCAAAAAACCGCAATACGTCCATAACCGAAGCGGCAGCGTGCTGGAGGCGCTCAGCCCTTCCAACGCAAAATTCCACAATTGCCAATAATTCCATTTGGTTTTGCCGGCTTTGCGTTTCTGGCGCGCAAACGGCACTCCCGCCGTGCGAAACCCAACCCAATTAAACAGGCCCTTCATAAACCGTTCCCGCTCCGGCAGGCGCAGCACCGCTTGTGCGGCGCGGCGGCTTAACAGGCGGCAGTCGCCGGCGTTTTCGGGCAGGGGGCGCGCGGCCAGTGCGTTGTAGAATTTATAAAAACAACGAGCCGTCACCCGCTTTAAAAAACTGTCTTTTTGCCGGTCCGTGCGCTGTCCGTAAACCACATCAAACCCTTCGCGGAATTTTTCCAGGAACGGCACAATCAGCTCCGGCGGGTCCTGCAAATCGGCGTCCAGGATAATCACGGCGTCCGCTTTGGCGCCTTCGGCCAGTCCGGCGCTTAAGGCGGCTTCTTTGCCAAAATTGCGCGAAAGCGAAATTACTTTGACGTTGGAGTGTTCCTGCGCCAGCAGTTTTAATTGCGCCAGGGTGCCGTCCGTGCTGCCGTCGTTTACAAAGATATATTCGAAGGTTTCCTGCGGCAGTTTTTGCAAAACGGCCTGGGTGTCCTGCCACAAAAAAGGCAGGACTTCTTCTTCGTTGTATACGGGTATCAGCAAAGCGGTTTTCATATATAGGATTATAGTATTTTTGCGCATTTAAAATCTGTTTTTTAGCGGGAGAACCCGGCGTTTTGGAGCGGATGGATTCCCGCCAGGCGGGCGCGCAGATAAATGCTATAATAATACCCAGAGGGGCCACCCCGCTTGGCGTGTGCCGGGAGAACACTGTGCAGCGCATTTCCTTCCGTTTATTTATTTTTATTTTTATGGCGGCCGCGCTTGTAATAGGCACGGGCGTGGCGCTGTATTGGCGGCAAGTGAGCCACATTTTGGAACGGGACGTCAAAACCCACGTGGCCGCCGCCGGCGAAGAAGCCGCCTCCGACTTTAACCGCTTAATCCAAACCGACCAACAAGTGCTCGAATCCATTGCCATTACGGTAGAGGACACCTACCCGTGGGAAGACCCGGCCCGGCTGACGGAATTTTTAAAACGCCAGATGCGGCATAACTATTTTAAACTGTTGGGGGTTATTACCGAAGACGGAAAAATTTTCCTTTCCGCTCCGGCCGAGCTGGATCCTGTCTTCGTGGCGGATGTAAAAGCCAAGACTTTGGAAGAAGGGCATTACCTCTCCGTGCGCCAGGCGGACCCGGTAGACGGCGAAGATGTGCTCGTCCAGTCCGTGGCGCTGAAGCAAAAAGACCGTCCGGTCGGCGCGTTGTTTGCGCTGCAAATGCCGGAACGCTACCGGCCGCTTTTGGCGTTGTCGGCGATGGGCAACCGCGGGTATTCGATGGTGGTGCAGCGCAGCGGGGTGCCGGTACTGGGGTATTATAAGACGTCTTTTTCGAATGTGTTCGACCTGCTTTCCCACGCTTCCTTCGATGAAGAAATGACGGTGGATAAGCTCCGCGCGGCCGTGCAGGAAGGCGATTCGTTGCTGGTGGGATACCGCGCCACGAGCGGGCACCGTTTCTTGCATTTTATCCCGTTGCAAATTAATGATTGGTACCTCATCTCGGCCCTTCCTACCACTTATGTAGCGCAGCAAGCCCAGCATTTAACGTGGTTGTCGTTCCTGTTGTTTGTATCGGTGTTTATTATTTTCTTTGCCTTAATTTTCTACATCTTGCATATGCGCGATTACAGCAACCGCCAACTGTTTACGACGGCCTTTGTGGACCAACTGACCGGGGCGGATAACTTCAACCGGATGTGCGAACAGTTCGCAAGCAAACTGGAAGGATTAAACGGGCAGGCCGCGCTGGTTATTTTTGATATCAACAAGTTTAAAGTCATTAACGATTTGCACGGCTACGAACGCGGCAACCAAGTGCTCCAGCGGGTGGCGCGCGTACTGCGCGAAAATATGCTCCCGGGCGAAATCTTCTGCCGTTCCACGGCGGATAATTTCATCTTGCTGTTACGATATGCCGACCGCAAAACGTTCCTCTCCCGCATCCACGCGCTGGCCACCCAGCTGCGGCGGGACTGCACGGTGGAGGATTCCTGCCTGATGATAGATGTTGCCTTCGGCGTATATGAAATTACCGAAGACATCCCCTTCTATATTATGCTGGACCGCGCCCACCTGGCGTTGGAAAACGCCAAAAAAATGTCGTTTGACAAATGCCAGTTCTACGACGAGGCCGACCGCAAGCGCATCGTGGCGGAAAAACAAATCGAAAACACGATGGAAGCCGCCTTGGACCACGGCGATTTTACCGTCTACCTCCAGCCGAAATGCGACTTCGCCACCGGCCAAATGCGCGGCGCCGAAGCGCTGGTGCGCTGGAACCGCTTGGCTGAAGGAATCGTCCGCCCGGATGATTTTATTCCGATTTTCGAAAAAAACGGTTTCATTCTGCGTTTGGATATGTTTATTTTGGAAAGCGTGTCGCGGTTATTGGCGGCGTGGAAAGTGAAAGGTTTGGAAACGGTTCCCGTGGCGGTGAATTTTTCGCGCCTGCACTTAAATGACGCCCGCTACATCCCGCAGATGCTGCGCCTGGTGGATAAATACAACGTACCGCACGAAATGATTGAAGTGGAGCTGACGGAAAGCGTCATTTTTAACAACTTAACCCGCGCGCAGGATGTAATCACCCGTCTGCACCGCAACGGGTTTTCGGTGGCGATGGACGATTTCGGCTCGGGGTATTCGTCGCTTAATGTGCTTAAAAGCCTGCAGTTTGACAGCATTAAACTGGATAAGGAATTTTTAGCCGGGTTTGAAGACAATCCCCACGCCCATAAAGTAATTGAAGGCGCGGTATCGATGATTAAATCGCTGGGCATCCAGGTGGTGGCGGAAGGGGTGGAAACGCGCGAACAGGCCGATTTCCTGCGCCAAACCGGCTGCGATTTGGCCCAGGGGTACTTCTTTTCGCGCCCGCTGCCGGCCGACCGGTTTGAAACACTGCTTAAAAAATCCACTCCGCCGGCGGCTTAATTCTTAAAATTTTTTAAAGGAACGCTTCGGCGTTCCTTTTTTTACGGGGAAATTCCCGGAAGGCTCGGCGGTCCAAATATGGTAAAATCTACAAATATAAAACCGATTTTGGAGGACCCGGTATGAAACATACCATTTGGATTGTGGACGTGACTAACCGCGACGGGGTGCAAACCTCCCGGCTGGGCCTGTCCAAACTGCAAAAAACGATGCTCAACTGCTACCTAAACGAACTGGGGGTGGCTTTTTCCGAATTTGGTTTCCCTACTGCCAACCACGAAACCAATTACTTAAATGCCAATTTGGAACTCGTTGAACAAGGGGTAATTAATAAAACCCGCCTAAGCGGCTGGCTGCGCGCCGTGGAAGAAGACGTAACCTTGGCTTTTAAAAACGTACCGGGGCTGAAGTATTGCAATTTGTCTATGTCTACGTCGGACCAAATGCTGGCCGGCAAATTTGGCGGCAAGTTTAACCGCAAAGATATTATGGATAAAGCCGTCCGCGCCGTGCGCCTGGCCAAAGAAAAAGGCGCCCTGGGCATTGGTGTAAACGCCGAGGACGCTTCCCGCACGGATTTAGATTTTTTGATTGAATTCGCCGGCGCCGCCAAAGAAGCCGGCGCGGTGCGCTTTCGCTATTGCGATACTTTGGGGTACGATACGCCCGACGTCATTTACGACCGTATCCGCAAAATCGCCGAGGCGACGCATATCGCCATTGAACTGCACTGCCACAACGATTTGGGTATGGCGGTGGCCAATTCCGTGATGGGCGCCAAAGGCGCGGTAGACGGCGGTTCGGAAGCGTTCATCAACACGACGGTAAACGGGTTGGGCGAACGCGCGGGAAACGCCGATTTGGTTTCCTGCCTGTTGGCCATTGTGCACGGCAGCGGGATGAAAGATTATAAATTAAACCCCAACATCCGCCTGAACAAAGCCTGGCAGCTGGCCAAATACGCTTCGTACGCGTTTGGCGTACCGATACCGATTAACCAGCCGGCCGTGGGGGCCAACGCTTTTGCGCACGAATCGGGCATCCACGCCGACGGAGCGCTTAAAGACCGCCGCAACTACGAGCTGTACGATTTTGAAGAACTCGGCCGCGGAGAGCCGGAAGTAATTGAAACCGGCCGCGTCATTACTACCGGGGAATACGGCGGCATTAAGGGGTTCCGCAACGTGTACGAAAAGTTGGAATTGGAATTTAAAAACGACGCGCACGCCCGCGAGATTTTGGAACTCGTGCGCTACGCCAACGTACACAACCAACTGCCGCTGGTGGAAAGCGAACTGCGCTTTATTTACCACCACCCGGACATCGCCGCCAAGGTGATGACGATTACCCCGCATTACTTGGGAGAGGGAAAAAATGCTTAAACAGACGTTAGCCGAAAAAATTATTTCCGCCCATACGCCCTCGCCCGTGCGCGCCGGCGATTTTGTGGTGGCGGATGTGGACGTGACCGCCGTGCAAGACGGCACCGGCCCGCTGACGGTGGCCCAACTGGAAAAAGCCGGCTTTACTACGGTTAAAAACCCCAGCCGCACCATTTTATTTATCGACCACGCCGCCCCCAGCCCCCGCAAGGAGCTTTCCAACACGCATATTGTTTTGCGCGATTTTGCCAAGCGCACCGGCGCTGTTTTAAGTGAAATCGGCGAAGGCGTTTGCCACCAGCTGCTGGTGGAAAAATACGTCAACCCCGGCGAAATCCTCATCGGGGCCGATTCCCACACCTGCACGTCCGGCGCGCTGGGCGCGTTTGCGACGGGGATGGGTTCCACGGACGTAGCGGTAGGGATGGCCATTGGCAAAACGTGGCTGAAAGTGCCGGCTACTTTTAAAGTGGAAGTGACGGGGAAATTTCAGCCCGGCGTCGGCGCGAAAGATTTGATTTTGCATTTAATCGGGCTTATCGGCGCGGACGGCGCCACGTATAAGGCGTTGGAATTTTGCGGCGAAACCATTGAAAATATGGAAATGGCCGATCGGTTTACCCTTTCCAATATGGCGGTGGAAGCCGGCGCGAAAGCTGGGCTCATTGCGCCGGACGAAAAAACCAAAAAGTATTTGCAGGAACACGGCCGCGGCGATAAATTTAAGGAAATGAAAGCCGACGAAGGCGCCGTTTACGAACGCGTGATAAAAATAGACGCTTCTAAACTGGAGCCGGTCGTATCCTGCCCGCACACGGTGGACAACGTCAAAAAAGCCAAAGCGTTGGCGGACGTTAAAATCAACCAAATCTATATCGGCACTTGCACCAACGGACGCATAGAAGATTTGCGCACGGCCGCCGCTATTTTAAAAGGCAAACGCGTAGCCGACGGCATACGTTTGTTTGTCACGCCCGCATCGCGCGATGTAATGCTCCAGGCGTTAAAAGAAGGGCTGATTGAAATTTTTGTGCAAAGCGGCGCGTCTGTGCAAACGCCGGGCTGCGGCCCGTGCGTGGGCGTGCACGGCGGCATTTTGGGCGACGGCGAAGCGTGCCTTTCTACCCAAAACCGCAACTTCCAAGGCCGTATGGGCAACACCAAAGGGTTTATTTACCTGTGCAGCCCCGCCACGGCCGCGGCCAGCGCGCTGACCGGACACATTACCGACCCGAGGGAGATTTAATATGCAATTAAAAGGAAAAGCCTGGAAATTTGGCGACGATATCAGCACCGACCACATTGCCCCCGGCCGCTTGTTCCACCTGCGCAGCAACTTGCCGGAACTGGCCAAGCACGTGCTGGAAGATGCGGACCCGAACTTTGCGTCCTCTATGCAGAAAGGCGATTTTGTGGTAGCCGGCCGGAATTTTGGGTTGGGTTCTTCGCGCGAGCACGCGCCGACCATCATCAAATTGGCAGGCGTAAACGCGGTATTGGCCAAAAGTTTTGCGCGTATTTTCTTCCGTAACGCCATTAACATTGGGCTTTTGCTCGTGGAATGCGACACGGACAAAATCAACGCCGGCGACGAACTGGAAGTGGATGTGAAAGCCGGCGTGGTGCACAACCGCACGCAAAAAATCGATATTCCCGTCACGCCGCTGCCGGATGTGATGATTAAAATTTTGAACGAAGGCGGCCTGATGGCGCACATTCAAAAACACGGCGGGTTCGACTTGGTATGACGCACAAACATTTGGTTACGTTAATCCCCGGCGATGGCATCGGCCCGGAAATTACCCGCGCGGTAACGGATATTTTGCAGGCGGCAGGTGCTCCCATAGCCTGGGAAGTACAAACCGCCGGCGCGGCCGTGCTGGAAAAAGAGGGGGAAGTTCTCCCCCAGCGCGTGTTAGACAGCATTGCCCAAAACAAAGTGGCTTTAAAAGGGCCGATTACCACGCCGATTGGGAAGGGCTTTCGCAGTGTAAATGTGGCGCTTCGCAAAGCCTTGGATTTGTACGCCTGCGTGCGCCCGGCCAAAACGCTGCCCGGCGTAAAAAGCCGCTATACCGGGGTGGATTTGGTCATCGTGCGCGAAAATACCGAAGATTTGTACGCCGGCATAGAACGCAAAGTGGATGACGATACTGCCGAGTCCATCAAGCGCATTACGCGCGGCGCCTCCGAACGGATTGCGCGCTACGCGTTTGATTACGCGGTTAAAAACAACCGCCGCAAAGTAACGGCCGTCAGCAAAGCCAACATTTGTAAATTTTCGGACGGACTTTTTTTGGACGCCGTGCGTGCGGTGGCCCGGCAGTATCCGCAGATTGCCTACGAAGAAGTACTGGTGGACAATTTGTGTATGCAATTGGTGATTAACCCCGAAGCGTACGATGTGCTGGTGTTGCCTAATTTGTATGGGGATATCGTGTCCGACCTGGCTGCCGGCTTGACGGGCGGCTTGGGCGTAGCCCCGGGGGCCAATATCGGCACCCACGCCGCCGTGTTTGAAGCCGTGCACGGCAGCAGCCCCACGCTGGCCGGGCAGAATAAGGCCAACCCCACGGCCCTGCTGTTAAGTGCGTGTTTGATGCTGCGCCACTTGGGCGAAGATTCCTGTGCCCAGCGGGTGGAAAACGCATTAATGCGCGTGTTGCAGGAAGGCAAGACGCTGACGTTTGATTTGGGCGGAACCGCCACAACGGATGAATTTGCCCGTGCGGTAATAGCGCATTTGAAATAGTGGCTTGTTTGAAAAATCCGCCGCTTGCTTTTGGCAGGTGGCGGATTTTTTTGGCTATCCGGCCCCTACCTTCTGGGGTGTTTTTCCGGCGGGAAAAAGTACCAAAGAAGGGGGCCAGGCTCTGGCCCCCAGGGAGCCACAAAAATCACTTGTTTTAGATGTACTTTTTCCGGCGGGAAAAAGTACCAAAGATGGGAGGGCAGGCTCTGCCCCGGCCCAGGGCCCCATAAAAATCACTTCCAAGCGGGAAATTTTATAACTCGCGCGGGTTCCCCGCACTCAAACAATAAAATTTCTTATCCGCTTGGAAGGCTTTTTATAGACGGGGCGAAAGGGCCGGTTAAACAGCAACGGCAACGGCTACAACCACGACAACAACCACGGCAACTACATAAGCGGAAACGACTTTCCTTTTTTAGTAGTGCGACATTCCACAAACAGTGTGGCTCCACTAATCGTGTTAGCGGGTAAAGGAAAGGGAGCCCAGGCGCTGGGCCTCTTGCAAAAACATCCTCAATCAGTTGTTCCCTAATGGCGTAAGCACCGTATTAGGCGCCCCCTTGGCCGGGGCCAAAAAGCCTGCCCCCGGCAAGGAGCCGTTGCACCAGGGGAGCGACATTCTAAAAACAGTGTGGCCCCACTAATCGTGTTAACGGGCCTAGAGTGGGGAGCCCCGGCTCGGGGCCTTGATTTGTTTTTTTTTTTTGATAAATTTTGCGTATGAGCAAAATTTATCAAAAAACCCTCCCGGTGGGGAAAAACGCCGGATTCACGCTAATAGAACTGTTAGTGGTCGTTTTAATCATCGGTATTTTGTCGGCGGTGGCGTTGCCGCAGTATCAGAAAGCGGTATCCAAAAGCCGCACGACGGAAGCCATTGTAACCTTAAAATCCATTGTGGATGCCCAGGAAGTGTATTATATGGCCAATGGCGCCTATACGGATGATTTGAGCTTATTGGATATTCAAGTCAATCCGACCGGAAAAAACTTTAAGTATTCGTGCAATACCGGCGGTGGCGACGTAGTTCGTACTTGTTCGGCCTTGGCACTAGTGGCCAATATGCCTTTGTATATAGAATTTCATCTTTTAAATGAAGGGTCAGAGAATTTTCGCGGGAAAAAGTGGTGTGTGGCGGAGGAGAACAATTCGTTGCAAGTTTCCATATGCAAAAGTTATGGTCCCTTGGATTGGAGTTCTAACGGACGTGCTTTTTACAAAATATCCCAATAAAAAAGCCCCGGCAAACAGCCGGGGCTTTTTCATCTGAACCAATTTTATTCCAATACAACCGGGTGAATTTGTTCCGGCTCTTTATCCAGCGGCAGCACCTGCGCTTTTACTCCGGCAAAATTGATGGCCGTCAAATCCACGGAGCGGATTTGGCTGTTGTGCATCGTGCGGTAATAAAACGCAGGGTGTGTTAAATTGCTGACGCTCGTCCACTGGGTGGCGCTGGGCAAAGCCGGTATTTTTTCGCCGGCGGCAAATTCCACGCCAATCGGAATATCGAAGTTATTTAAAATGTGGAACGCCTGTAATACGCCGTCCTGCGACGTGGCTGCGGCCGGAGCCGTATGCAGGTAGAAAAACGCCCGCACAAAGCGCGACGGGGGCGTAATGTCGCCGGGCAGTCCCCACATCCCCGCTCCCGCGCCAAAGGCGGAAAGTTTCGTCTGGCCGTACTCAACGGGTTTCACGTCCCCCGCCTGTAAATGCACATAATTCTTCAAGTTCGTCACCTGCCACGGGAACGAAGGCGAATTGGTCAGTACGCCGACGGTATTTTCGTAAATATGGCGCTGGCCGTTATTTTCGATTTCCAGCACCACGCTGCGGCCGGTAGCGTCCGAAATGCGCCAATGCCCGGTGGAAGCCGTTTGCTGGCCTTCCTGCGGCGGGTAGATGGTGACGATTTCTATTTTCTTCAGCCCGTTGATAACTTCTTCCACCGTGGCGAAATTGGTCAGCATCCAGCGCACCAATTCCACGTCCGCCACGGATTTTTTAGCTTTTTTGGCGTTAAACGGCGCCAGACTGCCGTAACCGAAAAAGTAAAAAATTCCCGCGCCCAAACCCTTTTCGTTGACGCCTTCGCCGATGAACGCGTCTTTTACCACGCTGATGCCTACCGCGCCGTATTTATTCGTCCAGCTAAGCCCGTTGGGGCCTTGCGGCGTAAGGGAAGTATTCTTTTGTCCGCGCGGCAGAATGACGAGCTTGCTGTCCAACGAAAATCCGCCCCATTCAATCGTGCGCGCCTGCAAGAAAGATTTATCTTGCGTCGTAAACGAAATGCCCGTACACGCATCGGCCGGCCACGCCGGCCCCAGGGCCAGTACACTGGCCAATAGTCCTGTAAATATCTTTTTCATAAAACCTCCCTAAGCCCATTATAAGAAAGAAAAAGCGCTCCGCCAGCATAAAAAATAGATTAGAAGACGGGTTTCGATTAATTTAAGGTATAATAAATGCAAAATAAACAGGAACTTTTTATGGATACCCAAAACGATATTCTTGCTATACAAGACTTGCTGAAACTGGGGCTTAAATTGCCTTCGTATCAGCGCCCTTACCGCTGGGGCGTAAAAACAGCCCTTACCCTTTTTAACGATACCTACCAGGCTTTTAAAAACAATCAAGAGGAATACCGCCTGGGTACCGTTATTTTGCACCAGTCCAACGGAGTCTATTTTGTGGTGGACGGACAGCAGCGCTTGACCACGCTAAGCATTTTGCTTTATTGCTTAGGGGAAAAAGATGAACACGGCCATTTAAAAGAAGAAGACGTCGTACACGTTGACAGCTTATTATTAAACGAACCCTTTGGGCCGCTGTCGCAACAGGCCGTTTGGCAGAATTTTCAGCTGCTGGCCAAAAGGGTGCGGAATCTGCTGCCTGCTGAACGGGAACAGTATAAGAAATACTTGCTCACTCAATGCGATATGGTAAAAATTATCGCGGCCAGCGAACAGGAATCCTTCCAATTTTTCGATTCCCAAAACAATCGCGGCGCTTCTTTGGCGCCGCACGATTTATTAAAATCGTATCACTTGCGCGAAATGAGAAACTTGCCCAAAGAAGAAATCCAAAAATGGGTAAACCAGTGGGAAGATATCAATCAAAAGTACTTGGAAGTATTGTTTAAAAATTATTTGTACCCGCTTACCCGGTGGTATAAAAAAGAAAACGGGTTGGGGTATAATAGCCTTAAAATAGATGCATTTAAAGGCGTGCGCGTGTGGGATAAATATACCTATTCTAATTATCACAAAGCCAGCCATCTGTTTGCCGAAGCATACAACGCCGGCGGTTACGCGCTTATAAACGGCGGGGAGGAAATTTATCCCTTCCAGCTGACGCAGCCGGTTATAGATGGAAAACGGTTTTTTGCTTATGTGCTGCACTATAATCGGTTGTTGCGCGAAATACAAAAGAAAATACAGAACGTTTTTCCGCCCGATTGCCTGCCAGAGCAAAGAGCGGGGGATCGATATGTTAAATGTTTGTTTGAGTGTGCCGTGCTGTTTTTTGCGGACCGGTTTGGTTTGGAGAATGTAACTGCCGGCGTGATGCACCAATGCTATACGTGGAGTTATAGCCTGCGGGTAAAAATGTCCAGGGTGTATAGAGAAACAATTAATAAATATGCGCTGGGCATACACCCCGGCTGGGACAACGGGGCGCTTTTCCAAAAAATAAGCGGAATGAAAAACTCCCAGGAAATAGAATGGATGGAACTAAAACGTTTGGACCAGCCGGGCGAAACGGAAGAAACGGAAGAAGAAAAATCAAAATACGATGCAATCAAGAAAAAACTAAATGAAATCAATGGATGGAATATATGAGAAAATTGCCCCGAATTCCCGTAGATAAAATTTTTGACGATATTACCTACATCGTTCCTATTTACCAGCGAAACTATGCCTGGGAAAGCCAAATAGAACAGATGTTGGAGGATATTCTGACCACGCCTGCCGAAGTGAACTATTATTTGGGCTCTTTGGTGATAAACGAGCTGCCCGACCACCGGGCAGAGGTGATAGACGGCCAGCAGCGTTTAACCACCCTCTATTTGCTGTTCCGTGCGCTGCAACTGGATTTCCGAAAAGATGCTTTACAGTTTGCCGCCCGCAGCAAATATACGCTTACTTTAAAAGATTTGGACAATTTGGACCCCCTTTTGGGAGAAAACGCTTATGCGGATGAACTGATAGACGGATACCGAATTATCCAAAATTACTTGCAGGAAAAGCATGTTCAGAAAACGGACCTTCAGAAACGCCTGAAACACATTTTCTTAATTCAAATTCCTGTCCCTAAAAATATAGATTTAAACCATTATTTCGAAATTATGAATACCCGCGGCGAACAGCTCGAACCGCACGAAATTGCCAAAGGGAAAATCCTAAGCGTGCTCAATTCGTCGGACCAACAGGCCGCCGCCCGCATTTGGGACGCGTGCGCCGATATGGAACGTTATGTGCAGATGAATTTTCCAATGGGGGTGCGCCGCCAGTTGTTCGGTGAGAATTGGAGCCGGCTGTGCACGGCGGATTTTGACCAAACCGCTGCCTATTTAAATGCCTCCGCCTCCGAAGCGGCGGTGTTGGATTGCGCACCGGGCGAAAAAAACCCCACCCTTTATCAGCTGCTTCAAGCGCCCCAAGCTCCTGCTCCCGTGCAGGCAGCCGAACAGAGCCAGACAGCGGAACAACGGTTTGAATCGCTGCTTTCTTTCCAACATTTTTTGCTTCACGCCCATGCGGCGCTGCTGTTGGCCTCCCCTAACACGGCTTTCTCCGCCTCGGCGGCGCAGCCCACGGAGCAGACCGAAAGATTGTTAGACGACAGGTATTTTTTCGACAATTTAAAAAAGAATTGGTCCGATGAACAGCAGGCAAAGAATTTTGTGTTTGGGTTGCTGCGCTGCCGCGTGCTGTTTGATGCCTATATCGTAAAACGTGAATACGAATCCGGTTTCCCGCAGCAGAGCCAATGGTCCTTGCAACAATTAATACAGCGAAATAACAAACCGGAATATCGTTCCACCTGGAACGACCCGGTGGAAAACACGCTGGTAAAAACATTGGAGTCCTGCCTGCGCGTGACCTACACTTCCGCTAAAAGCATGCACTGGATTACGCTGACGCTCCGATTTTTGCTCTCCACGGAGCCTTTGGGCGAAAGTTCCGTGCCTTCCGCTAAGGGCTCCTTGCTCCAGGAGCTGGAAAAGTATTGCTGCGAAAAAGTAAAAAACGCCGAATTTGACAAACACTCCGGCTTTCACATAGAGCGCATTGTGTTTACTTATTTGGATTATTTACTGTTTCGGGATAGGAATGAGCCGTCTATCAAAAAAATGGCGCCGGCCAATTATTCGGTGCCGAATAATTGGTCCTTCCAATTTCGTAATTCCATTGAACATTTCTTTCCGCAGCATCCCGACAGCTCTTTCCAGCCGTGGGACAATGAAACATTAAATTGTTTTGGTAATTTGGCTTTAATTACGGTTTCGGGCAATTCCAAGTTCTCTAATTTGCCGCCCAAAGGGAAAATCGAATATCCGGCCGTTGCCGCTCAAAGCCTCAAACTCCTTTGGATGGCGGCGATGACTCGCGAAAGCGGTTGTTGGACGGAGGCGCAAGCGTTGCAGCATCAAACGGATATGAGCCGGATTTTAAACGAAGAAATAAAAAAACAACTTGCTGCCGCTGTTTGACGGCCAAAAAAGAAGTTCGCCGGCAATACCGAGCGGTCGTTGGGAGGATTCGTTTTGCCGGGGCGGCGAAAGCGGGTTATAAATTTTCTTGCAAAAACTGGCCGATGCGTTTTGCGTAATTTGCGCCGGCTTCCCGGAACGCAAACTGCGCCATGGAGGAGTATGGCAAGCCCGCCCCATATCCCGCGCCCATTTATACCGCATTATCCACAACCCTACCTATATCGGCCAAGTGCTTTATAAAGGGAAAATATACGAAGGCGAACACGAAGGCATTATTTCGCGGGAAACATATGATAAGGTGCAGGATCTACTGCGTTCCCGCCGCCTAAACCACGGTTTTACCCGCAAACGGATACCCGGGCTCTTACGGGGTCTCCTCTACTGTAAGGAGTGCGGCTCGGATATGGTGCCGGTGTATGCTAAGAAGAATGGAATAAAACATTTTTATTATATCTGCCACCGCTGCCAAAAGGAGGGGTATGCCTCCTGCCCTACCCGAACGGTGCGCCAGCCGGAGTTTAATGAGGCGGTTTTAAAACAGTTGGCAGAACGAGCGTTAATCAATAGGGCGGAACTGGAACAACAGGAATTAGAGCAACAAACGGAAACGCTGTCCCAAGTGGTGCGGCGGATTACTTACGCATACCAAGGGGAAAATATAGAGGTTTTGCTCCCTAACGGGGTAAGTTTTGCCTTCCACGCGGCGGTAAAACCCAATTATGTGCGGCGCAACAAACGGGTTAAAGCCAACCCCGAAGCACCCAAAATAGACAAAAAGACGTATTATAAAGCACTTGCCTTGCAGATACGGGAATATATGAGGGTAAATAACCTTTCCCAGCGGGAATGTGCCGCGGCACTTGGCATGAGTCCCGCCCGCGTGAGCCAGATTCTCGCTTTAATTTGAATTAGGTACCTGTGGTGGAATACAGAATATTTGATGCTCAGCCAAGGCTTGTTTTAGTTCTTCTTTTTCAAAATTTTCTAAATCTATATGGATTAGTTTTAAATTTAAATGTTGTTCCAAAAATGCAATATCATCCAGTACTATTAACATGCTGTTAATAGCATCATCAATATCTAGTTGTAAATTGCGCAAATTATCTGGAAGAACAGATAACAACCCCTGCAAATTTTTGGGTCCTTCTTTCAAGCTTTCATTGAAGAAATTAAGTTTTGCATACACATGGAGTATATAAGTTTTTGCTTGCAAGATATTAGCTATAAAAGTATGACGGGTCTCACTTAATAGAGCATAGTCTTGTGGTTCAAATTTGGAATAAGTATCATAAAAGACAATTGCAGAAAAGAGTCGTTTTTTCTCTTCGTTAGTGATGTCGTTGTAATTTCGCAAATACTTCCTTTTGGACAAAATATTGTTGCGAAACATTAGGAAATCTTTTATGGCGTAAATAAATAAAGAACGCAGATAAATTAGTTTGCTTTCGCTCCGTTTCTTTTCGGCTATTTTTTCAGTTCGGTATGACCCAAAAAACCAAGTTAACCATAAAATTAATAGTGGAATGATAATGGCACCGCAGGCTGGAATAATAATTTCGCTCCACCCTTGCCAAGTAGCAAAAAGAGTTTTAATTAAGTTAATCATATTCCTCCTCATACAAAACTAAATTTCGGGCAGTTAAATGAAGGGCAAAAGGATACAAAGATACCTTTTGCCCTTGCTTTTGGGTCCCAAATGCACCATAGGCAAAAGTATCTGTTTGCCCCAGAGCGGCTTAAAACAAAAAATCCCCGACGATAGTCGGGGATAAACAAGCTAAAAAGGCATTAAAAAATCCCATCCAAAGTTCGATGGGAGTAAATATGGGGTACTGTGGTCAATGCTTTTTATAATTTTTTAATTACAAGATAATACTACTCTTGCGCTGAGTAGGAAAAAGGAAAGGGGCTATTTGGCGAGTAGATATTTAATATAATATGACTATGAATTTTGATGAATTTCTAAGATATTATATTTCTCATTCTCCACAATTTATGTGGTTTTTAGGTGCAGGCGCATCTTATTCTGCCCAAATTGCCACTGCTCAAGATATTATTAATGACATAAAAACAAAATTATATTGCCAGTATAATCATGTTGATATATCTGAATATGCTGTTTTAAATGAAGCTAAGATCGAAAGAATTAATTCTTTTTTCGCTTCTAGGGGGGGCTATCCTCCTGTAGGGGCTCTTGAGGAATACTCCTATTATTTAGAAGAATATTTTAAAAATGATAACAGGGCCCAGCAAGCATACTTTCAAAGCAAAGTTATAAATAACAATCTTTCCAGTGGGCATAAAATTTTTGCTGCTTTGTTGGAGTTGGGATATATAAAAGCAGTTTTGACCACTAATTTTGATGATGTTATTGAACGGGCTTTTTCTTATATGTCAAATAAACCGCTGTCTTTTGTATATCATTTAGAGGCAGCTCATGATGTCGTAAATGCGGTAGATAAGGAATATTTCCCAATATATATTAAAATACATGGAGATTTTCGTTATACCCATATCAAAAATCTTTCAGATTCGCTCAAATCCCAAAATCAAGAATTAATGAAAGCTTTTCAAAAATTAGCTGTACGCTATGGAATAGTCTTCAGTGGATATAGCGGGCGTGATTTTAGTGTGATGGAAGAGTTAAATAAAATGTTGGAAATGCCCAATATGTTTCCTCAAGGTATTTTTTGGCTGACAAGAAAATCAAGAGATTTGCCCGAGCCAGTTCACAAATTTATTGAAAATGCTAAAGCTAAAGGATTTAATGCTCACATTATAGATGGTGCAGGAAATTACGATGATGTTATGCGAAGGATATGGGAATTAATTGATAAGAAACCCCAAGAAATGCAAGAGAAGGTTCGGTGGTCTTCAAAACATACAATGAGCCCTTTTAAAGAAACATTTGGGAAAAAATTCCCCAAATTAAGGATAAATGCTTTTAAAATTTTAAAAATTCCTAATAGAATTATGGCTGTTTCAATTCCTCAAATAAAAACATATAAAGAGTTGACGACTGAATTTTCTCAATTATCTCTAATTTTTTCAAAAGGAGATAGAATATTATTTTGGGGAAATCCTGCCGAATTAGAAAAAATTTCTTTGCCTAAAGAAAATTTAGAGGAAATGGATGTTCCGAAAGAATTTTTTGCAAGTAAGCAATATCAAAATCTAATATTGAAAGCTCTTATGCGTGCAATGGTGCGTGAGAAACCTCTTTCAATTAAGCGATTGGGGACAAAATACTTTATTACGCTCTCTCCTGCAATAAAGACGGGGGATATGATAGTAAAAACATTAAATTCTGCTACTAATCATGAAATACAAGGGCATATCAAGAATATGAAGTGGCAAGAAGCTGTTGAGATTCATTTAGAAAATATCGATGATACCTTTTTTATAATTCTAAAACCTTCAATATGGATAGAGCCTAAAGAAGCAAGAGAAGAGTATAAGCTTTTTATAAAAAGCAGATTGAAGAAGAGATCCAATCTTTACTATAACAAATATTTAGATGCTTGGTCGGAGATTCTTTTTTGTAATATACCGGTAACGACAGATCATCATTGTCTTTTAACTCCATTTGCTCATTTAAAGAGCAACAACCCCATCTTTGAAGTCTGTCCAAAAAATTGCTTTACAGGAATGCTGTGATATGAAAGCAGAAATACAAGGGTATTGTCAAATTCCAGAACCCGTTTTAGTATTTGGTAACAAAAAAGAAAATATCCATCCATTGATGGGTCTCACACAACACGGCCCGTATTCTTTAGGATTTCCTAATGATATAACACTTGGGTGTTTGTGCCCAACAAAAAGGAAAAGAGAGATTGAAGCTCTTGTAGAAGAATTAAATACTTCAAGTAGCAAAATTACTTATTATCATCAATATTATGTGCCGTATTTGGGGTTTAAAAGAATATTTAAAGCATCTTTAACACTTGATCAAAAGTATATTTTTGATTTTCCTAAAGAACTAGAGGATGCTATTTCTAGAAATTCTAAGCAAGAAATTGCAAGCAGATTGAAAAGTTTATTTTCTTGTATTGCTGCTAATAGACTATCTTTTCATGTTCTCCTGTTGCTTATGCCCCCGTCTTGGAACGAATTCTATAAAGATATAAAAATGATGGCTGCTAAATATAGAATTCCTCTTCAAATTTTAACAGAAAAGGCATTTTCTGAGTCTAACAGAGTAAATGTCCTTTGGGGCTTAAGCGTTGCAATCTATGCTAAGGCTGGCGGAATCCCTTGGAAACTAAAATCTGCAAACACAGAGGAAGCCTTTTTAGGTATAAGTTATAGTTTAAAAATGGCAGAAGACGCGAAAACACCTCAGTATATTACTTGCTGTAGCCAAGTTTTTGAACCAGATGGAACGGGGTTTGAGTTTGTTGCATATCAGACACGAGAATATGCTCTTGATTTTGCAAAAAATCCTTATCTTTCTTATGTAGAAATGGCCTCTCTGGTTTCAAAGAGTTTAAATATTTATCAAAGGGCACATCAGGGAAAGTTACCTAAACGAATTTTTTTTCATAAAAATACGCACTTTACCGAGCAAGAGATAGCTGGTTGTCAAGATGCTTTTGGAAATCAAATACAGGTAGAATTGATTCAGATCATTAGATCCAGTGTGTGGAGGGCTGTAAGAATTGACGACAATCGTGTAATTTCAAAACATCCTTGTTTTCGAGGAACTTATTTACCTTTATCTAATCGTGAATGTGTCCTTTGGCTACAAGGAGCAGTCAATCTGACAACAGATTCTAATTATTTTAAAGAAGCGTATTCTGTTCCAAAGTCTGTTTTAATCAAGCGTTATTTAGGAAATGCTAATTGGCATGAAATTTGTTCTGGTATTCTTGGTTTAACAAAAATGGATTGGAATAATAATTTATTATATAAATCTTTGCCAATTACCCTAACTTATTCTCAGAAATTTGCTCAAATTATTCAAAATCATGATATTCCTTTTGGCGAGACATATAATTATATTTATTTTATGTAATATCCTCGTTTGAGGATTAAATCCTATTTTAGGACAAAAAATACAATTTTTGGGCTAAAATGGTATATTATTTATAGGAAATAATTGTATTTTCTATTATATATCTTATTTATAAGTTATTTATTCTGAAGGAGTATTTTTTCTGGCTTTTTAAGCCGTTTTGACGGCTTAAACACAATTTGAGTCTGTTTTTGGAACCGTATGAGGAATGCGGTGCGCTTTTGGGATACCAAAGGCACAGCTAGACTCCAAAAACAGCCGAGTTTAGACACAGAGTAAGCGGCCTAATTACCCGCTTGTTCTGTGTCGAATGTTTCCTGCCCTTCGGGGCGGGAAACTGCGGCTGTTTATATTTGGGTTAGTCTAGCTGGCTCGGATATAACAGCCGCCATTTTTTATATCCTTTCCCGTTTCCTCGGTTCCGCTTTACAGATTATCTTCTAAAAGGAGCGTATGATGAACTTAGGAATCCGGGTAGATACCCGCATTAAAGAAAACCTTAAAAAGTATCAAAAACAATTATTGCGCTTACAAGAGTTAGATGCTAAAGAGGCCCCTACCGAAAAAATAGCGATGGATATGCTTTGCGATGTGTTCGGTTATGATTTAGAGCACGTTTTCGGGCAATACGGCAATAACGGGCGTTCTTGCGATGCCGTTATTAAAGACGATAAGAAAGTCTTTTATGTGTTTGAATGCAAGCGAATAGGAACGGATAAAAAAGACTTTAACAAGCACATCCGCCAAGTGATAGAGTATTGCGCCACCTTGAATGTTCCTTGGGGCATTTTAACAAACGGGGCTTATTGGCAGTTGTACTATGTGGATATTAAAGCCCAGCCCGTAACTGCGGAATTAATTTGGGATTTTGATGTATTGGAATTAAGCCATCGCCAAGCGGCCCATCGTGAACTTTTGCTCCCTTTATGCCGGGAAGCGATTGCCAAACGCTTAAAAGAGGGTATTTTAGAAGAAAAACGGGCCTTGAGTGTGGAAAATATAGCCCGCGTCTTGTTTAGCGACGAAGTATTAAAAGCCATTAGCGGCGTTTTAAGGCGCAAAGTGGGTGCGCGCGTGGATGTGGATACCCTGGAAGCCAAAATTCGCGAATTATGCCCGAATTTGCCCGAAAACATACGGGGCTTTCGCGCCCCTAAGAAGAAAGATAAGCCCGCTCAGCCCGAAATTAAAGTGGTTACGATGGCTAAAGAGGGCGCAAATGAGGCCTTAAATGGGGAAAATCCTACGGAGGAAACAAAATGAAAAAGACGCTTATCGTTTTATGTGTATGTTTATTAAGCGAGGTTGCGTATGGCTTTGATGCGGTTAAAAACAGTGATGGTACTTGGACTATTTCCGGGCCGGAAGTAACATCCCGTACCTTTGGCAAAACGACCTATTATTGCATTAACCGGGGAGGCGCAGAGCAATGTTATACGGCGGCTGAACTTATAGCGGATTTAGACAAGCGTTTGGAACAGGGAAACCCGGATATAAAACCTGTTTCGGTTTCTGAAGAAGAATTTAAATCTTCTTCCGCTACTACCAAAGAACAGACCTTTAGGAATTATATGGATACCACCTATCAGCAAGGCGCACCTATTCCCGGAGTAGAGGATAATCAGCCAAAAGAAACCTCAGAAACTCCCAAAGAGTCAAAGAGTTTCTTAAAAAAACTGAGCGATTTCTTATCCTCTCTACTGTTCTTTTTGTAATGCAAAGGCCGACCTCAAAGTCGGCCTTTTACTTTGTTAGAATGAGGGATATAACTAACAAAGGGGGGAATCTTATGCTTCCTATAAAATTTATAGTTAAAGAAGCTCCGGGTTATTCTAAAGAATGCTGGCATCCTATTTGTAGCATTTCAGCGCACGAGTCATTAAAAAAATATACAAATAGCCCACGCATTTATTTAACTTTTAAACCCGCTGAATTTAGGGCATTGTCTATTTTGCAATATATCCCTAAAGTAGAGGATTTTATTTTGTCCTTAAGAAAAGAATTGAATATTCCAGAAGGGGGGTATGGCGAAAAAGCATATCTCTTGAGCGCGAAACAGCATCTTAAAGAAAATCCTCGCGGTGGGGATTGGAATAAAAATTTTCCGCCACTAATGAGAAAATTTTATTTGAAAAAGCCGTCAATCTTCCGTTCTTTTTTCGGGCTTTTACCCATACAGGATATACAAATCTAGGGCTTTTGGTGTTGTATGGAGTTTTAGAGCCTGTCCGGGCAAATGATTTGATATTTGATAGCGTTTTGCGCAGTAAAGGAGAATTCCAACCAGTTTATCAAGGCGTGTTTATTGGAATTCAAACTCAAATATCTATGACAAAGCTAGTAGCGGAGATAAAACGGTTATATAAGGAACACCAATATGATTTTGCAATGCTTCCGGTATATGATTTCCCTACAGTTAGCTTGAACGCTTATCAGGGAGTGGTTGAGCATATACAAAAGAAATCTTATATCAAAATTGCCGAGGAAGTACAGGGTAGCGAGGATGTGATTCGGATACAGGCAAAAAAAGCGTTGCAAGAAGTGGAAAAATTTTTCTTTGGAAAACCGTGGAATTCGTCGATGTCTAAAAAGCGAAATAAAAGAGTTCGATAAAAATATCGGTTATAACTGCCCCTTCAGAGTTTGTCACAAAGAAAGATAAGATGCTTTCGTGACAAACCAAGGAAAAAGATTTTTTATTACAGCGCAAGATGTCCCGGCCGACTTTATTAAAGAAACACAAAAGTTGATCGTGGACAGTTGCGGGCGCAAAATAACCGCCGCGCAAGCGTTGCAAATAATTCAATCTTGGCTGGAATTTGCGGATATATTAGTTCGCTTAAACCAGCTGTCCGGCGCGTCAAATAAACAGTAAAGGAGCAAAGAATATGGACAAGACAGTTATCTATTTAAGAGTATCCAGCAAAGGACAGGAAGAAAACGGCTATTCTCTGGACGCACAGGAAAAGCTGGCCCGAGAATATGCCGCCAAGAAAGGATTAGAGGTGGTCAAAATATGGAAAGGGGCGGAATCAGCTTGGGGAAAGATTGAAAGAACCAATTTTTCTGAAATGCTGGCTTTTATGAAAAAGCATCACGAGGTTAGACATATTATTTTTGATGTGCTAGACCGTATGACCCGCAATGATGTGGATAAACTTAAAATTGCCCAATTAGTAAAGCAATATGACAAAGTGGTTCATTTTTCCCGCGATAATAAGATGTACAGTCGGGAGTCCAGCTCTGACGAGGAATTTATGATGGATGTGCAGGTTGCCGTTGCCAAAAAACTATCCAATGACATTTCCCGCAAAACCACAATGGGTATGACAGAAAAGGCCGAACAGGGTATTTATCCGGCCCGCGCGCCGATTGGCTACCTAAACAACCACCGTACAATCAAAATTGATGTTGACCCGGAACGCGCCCCTTTTGTACAGCGTTTGTTTGAAATGGCGGCCAGCGGGGAATATTCTTTGCAAATGATAGAGGATATCCTGTATGCGGAGGGGTTAAGAGAGCGTTTGCATAATGGTAGAGTACGTAAAAGTACCCTGTATCGGGTGCTTCATAACCCGATGTATTATGGCACTTTCCGTTGGGGCAAGAAACTCTATCCGGGCATTCACGAACCGCTCATCACAAAAGACTTATTCGAGAGGGCCAATAAGGCTCTCTCCCTTTTTGAGCGTCCCCGTGTTACCACCCGCAATTATCCTTTTTCTAATCTGCTTCATTGCAAAGATTGCGGCTGTTCTATTGTGGGGGATTTCGCCAAAAAGAAATATATGTATTACCGCTGTTCCTTTTCTAAAGGGCAACATCCGCACGAAAAATACATCCGGGAACATCAGCTGGATGAGGCGTTTGCAGCCTTGATAGATGCTATTAGTTTAAAGCCGGGAGTAGTGGCGTGGCTACAAAAAGCCATAGAAATACGCTTAAAACACTTGGAAAAGGCCCAAAACAAGGCGACGGGCGGGCTTAAAGCGGAACTCAGCAAAAAGCAAACGGAATTAGAGCGGTTATATGACGAGGGCTGGGAAAAGGGCTATCCGGCGGAGTTTATAAAACGCACGGAAGAACGCTTAAAAACGGCTATTGCCGAGCTTACACAGCAAATACAAGCCCAAACGATACAGCCGGAAGTCGTACGGCAAAAAAGCACGGATATTTTAAAGTTGGTATGTAATATGGGTACTATCTATCGCGCGGCTCCGCTTTCAGAAAAAAAGCCGCTTTTGCGTCATATAGCCAGCGATTTTGTATTGGACGGACACAAAATTTACCCAAAATACCGCGAACCGTTCAATATTTTTGCAGAAGGAAATAAAAAATGCTTAGAAATTAAGGGAAAATCCCCTAAAAGTTCTAAGCATTTAATATGGGGTGGATGACGAGATTTGAACCCGCGACCTCCGGTTCCACAGACCGGCGCTCTAACCAGCTGAGCTACATCCACCATAAATCTATATCTTATTATACCAATTTCCTTCTTTTGCTGCAAAAATACCGTCGGCAATAGACGGAGTTTTGGCTAAAATACTTTTGTATTTTAGCCCAAGTGCCGAAATCTTTTTAGGAAGATTTCTTTTCTTGCAGTTGTTGGGCTAATTCGTCCGGCGTTTGGACGGGTGCTTCCGCTGCGCCCAGCGCATATTGAAAGCCCAATTGTTTGATGTGTGTCTGTTCCTGGGCGGTTTGTACGCCGTCTGCCGCCAGAAAAATTTTCAGCTGTTGGCAGATATTCGTCATAGCTTTTGCAATGACCTGTTGTTTTTCATCGGCATTTGGTGTCCAAATGCCGGGGGCTACTTTAATGCCTTCCACCGGCAGGTGTTGGAAAATGTTGGAAAGCGTTACGCCTTTTCCCTCATAGCGTACGGTGAGGCCGAATCCAGCCTTGCGCAGTTCTTTTCCTGCGCGCTGTAATTGGGGCAGGAAATCGGTTCGGGCCGTTTCCGTTAGTTCCACGACCAACCACTTGTTTTCTATGCCGTAAGAGGCCGCTTTTTGGGCGAGCTGTTGGACAAAGTTTCCGTCGTATAATAATTCATTGGAGATATTAACCACGATGTGGATTAACGGCGTATTTTCTTTTTTCCATTTCGCCAACGTTTTGCAGGCTTCTTCAAACAAAAAGCGGTCAAACTGATAGATAAATCCATTTTTGCGAAATACCGGCAGGAATTGTTTCATCGTTAAAGGTGCTTGGCGTTGCGGGATATACCACTCGGCTCGGGCCATTGCGGCGCCGATTTTACCGTCTTTCAGGTCAACGATGGGTTCCAGCAAAAAGTGCATTTGCCCTTTTTTGAGCGCTTGCTGCATATGGCGTTCCATAAAATCTTCTTCTTCCAGGGTTTGCTGCCAGTCAGGGCGGTAGAAGGCGACGATTTCGTCGTAGCGGCCTTTCACGCGGCTTTTGGCCACGGCCGCCCGATTGTACATCACGCGCAGCGGCATGGTGCGGTCTTCCACCGGGTAGACGCCGAAAGAGATGAGCAAAGGATAGGCTTGGCGGTTTTCCGTTTGGAAGTTGGTAATTTGTTCTCCCAACAATTCTAAGCGGTTTTTGAGGGCGCCTTCGGTGGAGTACTGCAAAAGCAGTGCGAAGTAATCCCCGTAAATACGGGTGCACCGTTCGCCGGATTTTAAATTGGACTGGATCGTCTGAGCAATGTGCTTTAATAGGATATTGCCCGTGTCGTAGCCGTATTGCTCGTTAAAAATTTTAAACTTACTGACGTCCATCGCCACGATGGCGAAATGCTTGTCCGGGTTTTCTTGGAGCAATTTTTCTATTTCGGGGCGGGTGGCTTCGGAATTGGGAAATCCGGTGATAGGATCCGTGTAAGCGTAAGAAAAAATTTTTTCCTGGTTACGTTTTTGTTGCAGGAAAACATATCCCCATATCAGCAGGCCGGCCAGTGCTATTGCCAGACACAGGATTAACAGCAGCGTAACGAATGCGTTTAGCTGGGCGGACAAGCGGGCTGTTGGTACCACGGAGAGCAAGTACCAATCGTTCACTTTTACCGGCTCATAGCTGATGTGCAGTTCCCCTTTTTCGGCGGAATTGTAGTGGATGGTTCCGCTTTTGCGCTGTTGAAAATCCTCTTGGATGTTTTTGGCCAATTCGTGCTGCGGATCATCGGGGGAGTTGAAAATGTTATAAAATCCGCTGACGGCATTTTTGTGGCGCGCGCCGATGATTTTGTCCCCGTTGGTTTGTACTACTACGGAATAGCCTTCTCCCCCGAAGCTGGGGATGTCCAAGGCTTCGGCATATTCTTTGGTAGCGCGGGTGGCAAACAGCACGCCGATAATCTCTTCGTTGTGGCGTACAGGAACGGCTTCCACTATAACGCGTTTTCCGTCGGCCGCATCAATAATCAGGTTAGAGATGTTGGCCTCGCCGGCGATGGCTTTTTTGAAGTGGTCCTCCTGGGAAATATCCAGCAGCAGGTTGTCGCTTAGCACGGCCATTCCATCCGGGTAGACAAAGCCCATCCGCTTAAAATTGTTTGTTTGGGTTTCGGCTTTCATCAGTTGGATGATGGCTTTTTCGGTGGGATCGGGCAATGTGCCGACGGCGGTGGCGATGCTTTGCAGCAGATTTAAATCGTCCTGCACTTTGGCTTCAATGGTGTTTACCCTTTGCTTGGCTACTTCGGATAGATACGTTTTCATATCGTTGTGCAGCAGGGTGCTCAGGCGGTTTACATACAGAAAAATGCCGGTGGACAGAACGGCGGTGCAGATTAATAATAAAACGGAAAATTGCCAGAAAGAAAAAGTTTTTTTCACAGGGGCGCCTCTCTTGTAAAAAAGGAGCCGCCGGGGCGGCTCCTTTTGATATTACCATTTTTCTACGTGTATTTTGGCAGGGTCAAAGCGGTCCAGGTCTTCTTTTTTCTCCGCGGGGTAACCCAGCGCAATAATGTTAAGCGGTTTTACGTAATCCGGCAGACCGAGGATTTGGGCCAGGCCGTTCATCCGTTCTTCGTTTGGATATACGCCCAGCCACACGCTGCCGATGCCCAGCGAGGTAGCCGCCAACAGGATATTCTGCGTAGCGGCACCGCAGTCGGCCATCCAATAGCCGGGGGCGTGTTCGCGTTGGGTATTGCCGAAGACAATGATGGCGCAGGCGGCCTGCTCCAGCATTTTGGCATAGGGGTGGACGTGCATCATTTCTTTAAATGTATTTTTATCACGTACGACCACAAATTCCCATTCCTGGCAATTGCGTGCCGTGGGGGCCATCATAGCGGCCCGCAGAAGCGTGGTCAAATCATCTTTGGCGATGGGCTGGTTGGTAAATTGCCGGATACTTCTTCTTTTTAAGATAGCTTCCATTACTTTCATTTGCTTTCCCCCTTAATACGTAGTACTTTTTCTTTAAAAAACCGCGCCAAACCGCCGCGGGCGGTTTCGCGGTAGTCTTTGTTCATATCCAGGCCGGTTTGCATCATAGTGGCCAGGACGTCGTCGTAAGAAACGCGGTTGTCCCCGTCCGACATTAAGGCATAGGTAGCACAGTCCAGCGCGCGCGAAGCGGCCAGCGCGTTGCGCTCTATACACGGGATTTGCACGAGGCCGTCCACCGGGTCGCACGTGAGGCCCAGGTGGTGTTCCAGCCCCATTTCGGCCGCGTAAGCAATACGGCGGTTGTCGGCGCCTTCAAGTTGACAGGTGGCCGCGGCGGCCATTGCGCACGCTACGCCCACTTCTCCCTGGCAGCCGACTTCGGCCCCGGAAATGGACGCGTTGGCTTTGGCCATATTGCCAAATAAGCTGGCGGTAGCCAGTGCGCGGATAATGGTATTGTCTTCAAATTCGCAGATTTCTTGTACCAGCCGGCACACGGCGGGCACCACGCCGCACGAACCGCACGTAGGGGCTGTAACAACCACGCCGCCGGAGGCGTTTTCTTCCGCGCAGGCCAGTGCATAGGCAAACAGGTTGTTCATACGCCGCAGGTATTGGGGGGAATTCTCGGCCTTGTATAGATAGCGGCGGGCCTTGCGTTCCAAATTGAGCGAACCCGGCAGCACGCCGCGCTTTTCCAGGCCGCGGTTCATCGTGGCCTGCATGGTTTTCCAAACGGTTTCCAGGTAGCTCCAAATATCAGTGCCTTCGCATTCTTCCACATATTCCCATAAAAGCATGCGTTTTTGGGAGGTATATTCCAAAATTTCCGCCATCGAATGGTGAGGATAGATGTTGTTGATTTGCTGGCCGATGGTTTCATCGTCGCGGATAGCTCCGCCGCCAATGCTGTAAAACACTTTGTCACCCACAATATGGCCGGCTTTATCCAGGGCTTGCAAGCGCAGGGCGTTGGGGTGTTGGGGCAGGAACGTATTATATTCCCATACAATTTCCACCGGTTTGGGGTAGAAGGCTTCTTTAATGGTAAAATCGGTTAAGTGTCCTTTGCCGGTTGCGGCCAAGGAACCGTATAAGACGGCTTTAAAACTGGTCGCGGCGGGGTAAGCGCGGTTGAAAGCATCGGCCGCTTTGCGTGGGCCCATGGTGTGGCTGCTGGAGGGGCCCATTCCTATTTTGTACAACTCGCGTAATGATTCCATAGTGTTTCCTTGCAACGGGTGCTATATAAAAAATGTTATCATATTTGGTATGAATATACTGTCTTCTCTATTGGTGGCGCTGGGGTTGTCGATGGACAACTGGGCAGTTACCATCGCTTCGGGCTGTTCGCACCGTGAAGCGATTGCCAAAGCGTATATTTTTAAGGTCAGTGCGCTGTTTGCCGCGGCACATTTTGTAATGTTTTCCGGCGGATGGCTGTGCGGGGCCGGGGTGGGCAAGTATATTGGCGCGGTGGACCATTGGATAGCGTTTGCCATTTTGCTGTTTATCGGCGCGCGGATGGTGAAAGAATCCCGCGAGGAAAAAGCCGAGGAGCAGGCGTGTGTACTGCATTCTTTTAAAACGCTGTGCGCGTTGGCGGTGGCGACCAGTTTGGATGCGCTTTTGGTGGGGATGGGACTGGCGTTTACGGCGGCGCCGTTTTGGGCCACCGTGCTGACACTGACGGTATGCGTATTTGCAACCAGCTGGAGCGGGTTTTATGTTGGGGCCTATTTAGGACGAAAATTTGGCAAAGTGATGGAAGCGCTGGGCGGCGTTGTATTGATACTGATTGGCGTTAAATTGTTGCTTGAAGGCGTGGGCATTTGGTAGAATCTGGTATCTAAATGGAGGTCGGCTATGGGCATCATTTCCGTAATGATTATTTTCTTGTGTATTTGTGTGGACAATATGGTTTCGGCCAATATGTCGGCGATTAAAATGTCGCCGGAGAAAAAAAGCATTTTTTCCATCAAACTTGCGTTGTTTTTTGCGGGATTTAATGCATTATGGTTTACCATCGGCTACATTTTGAGTATGGTGTTCTTCCGCGGGTGGGTGCATTTTGCCAATAATTGGGTGGCGTTTGCCTTTTTATTATTATTGGGGATTAAGTTTATGCTTGAATCGATTGAAAAATCGCCCAGTTTCAGCAATGTGGATGCAGATGATATGCGCAAATTGGTCAAAGTATCCACGATTATTGGCCTTAATTCTCTGCTGGTGGGATATGCCGTGGAAACCATGGATAAGGCTTTTCTGCCGCAGGTATTGCTGCTGTTGGTTTTTTCCTTTGGGCTGACGCTGGTGGGATTTCATCTGGGTAAAAAAACCTCTAAAACCATCGTTAGCAAGCGGGTGGAACTGATAGCCGGCCTTATTTTGATTGTAATGGCGGTTAAAATGATTATTATCTAAAGTTCTGTTTTGTGTGCCCCGCTTTCACTAAGAAAGCGGGGCTTTTTTATGGAAAAATTTTCTTGTTTCTTGGGCAAAGCAAGGTATACTATAAGAAAGAGACTGTTGAAAGGCCGGCGGGAGAAAAATATGAAAACAAAAAATGCTTTTACCTTAACAGAATTATTGGTTACGGTAGTCGTGTTGGGGATTTTAGCGGCAGCCGTTATACCGTGGATTTACAAAACAGTGGAACAGCGCAAAACATCCGAGGCGGAAGAAATGCTGGCTTTTTTTCGCACGGAACAAGAAAAACGCTGCGTATTAGATAAGCGTTATGAAACGGATTTCGCCGCCCTGCCGGGCGTATTAAACACAGGGGAGAGCAAGTATTTTATCTACACGCTGTTGCCTACCGGCGCGGAAGCGCAGCGCAAAGGAGGGTATGGATACACCTTGCGGATGCCCTCTTACGAAGACGGCCGCCTGTGCTGCGAGGATGCCGCCTCGTGCCAGCGTTTGGGGAAGAATTACCCTTCTTGCACCGATTTAACCGCCCGGGCTGATTTCCATTCCGGGGAGGAATGTTCCCCGGCTAAAAAGATTGCACTGTGTCCCGGTCCGGATTCTCGTCCGTGCGGCTGCCAGGAAAAAGGTGTACAAACCCGCACCTGCGATCCGGCAACCGATACCTGGAGCGACTGGGGCGAATGCAGTATCCCGCTGACGTGCGATTGTTCGGCCGTATCCGGCCCGCGCCCCGCCCCGCAGGAACAGCCGTGCCCGCAGGGAGGAACGCAAAGCCGCGGTTTTTCGTGCGATACCTTAACCGGCCAGTGGATTGCGGACCCGTGGGGAGATTGCAAACAAGAAAGCCTTCCCGCGGCGGTGCCGGATATCGCTCCCGCGGAAGATGTTTCGCAGGCTGAAACGGACTCCGCCGCTGGGTCTGCGGCAACTCCTGCGCCAGCGGGGGAAGGCATTTCCCCTTCCTTGATGGCCAATGAAGGCAACGCGGCGGGAGAAAATGTGACGTCTGTGGCTGTCGCTCCCGCGGCAGGAAGCGCGGCCCCCGCTGACGTTGCGGCGGACCCGATTTCAATGGGGAATGAAGTCCATTCATCCGCCGCGCCCGCGGAACCGGCGGCGGCCTTACAGCCTGAAATAACAGCGCGATAGATGAGGATTTAAAGCGAACCGTGTGGGCCTAGGAGTCGTGTTAGCGGGCCTAGAAAAAGGAGGCCAGCCCCTGGCCGGGATCGCCTTTTGCGCAAGTATCCTCAACAAGTTGTTCCCTAATTGCGTAAGCACCGTATTAGGCGGAACCCTGTCCGAGGCAGAACCCCGCGGTCTGGAAGGCCATGCCCCCCGGCGCGGTGCGGGGAGCCCTTTTTCTGACGCCAGAAAAAGTACCAAAGAAGGGAGCGCAAGGGCGCGGCCGTGCGCAAACAGTGTGGCTCCAGGAATCGTGCTAACGGGCAACGAGAGGGGAGCACCGGCTCGGTGCCAGGGAGCCACAAAAATCACTTTCAAACGGGAAATTTTATAACTCGCGCGGGTTCCCCGCGCTCAGACAATAAAATTTCTTTTCCGTTTGAAAGGCTTTTTGTAGACGGCTCTAAAGGGGCGGTTAAACGGCAACAGCGCACAACAACATAAGCGGAAAAAACTTCCTTTCTGAAACAGCGCGACATTGCGGAAACAGTGTGGCCCAAACTAATCGTGCTAACGGGTAAAGGAAAGGGAGGCCAGCCGCTGGCCCGGCTCGCCCCTTGATAAATTTTGGCTATGAGCAAAATTTATCAAAAACCCTCCCGGCGGGGAAAAACGCCGGGTTTACGCTGATAGAGCTGTTAGTGGTCGTTTTAATCATTGGTATTTTGGCGGCGGTGGCGCTTCCCAAGTACGAACTGGCGGTGGAAAAAGCGCGCGCGGCGGAACCGTTATCCCTACTGAAAAGTTTACGCGAGGCGCAGGAAGTGTATTATATGGCCAATGGTTCGTACGCCACAAACCTGGACGATTTAGATATAGAAATCCCGGAAAGTAAGCATTTTAATTATGCAATTGCCGATAATTCGGCCTTAACGGCTATCTCTAAAACGAAATGGTATATTTTAGTTTTCCGGGTATCCACTTCGGTAGGCGGGGGGAAGATCCTTTGCGGAACGGTCAGCCCTTCGGCTTCCAGCTTGTCTTTTTCTCGCCAATTATGCGCGGCGTTGGGGGCGGATTTGTCGAACAATGCGGGGAGTGATACGGCCCCGCGCTGGGTAATTGCCAATTAAAGTTTCAACAAACAAAAATCCCCGGAGCAAAAAACGCTCCGGGGATTTTTGACAAGGATTAACTTATTTGCCAAGGGCTTTCCAGGCTTCTTTTTCCGCTTTTAAGGCTTCTTTGGCGTCTTTAGCGGCTTGCTTGGCCGCTTCTTTTTTGGCTTCGGCGGCTTCTTTTTCTGCTTTGGCTTTGGCCTTGGCGTCTTCTTTGGCTTGTTTCAAAGCCGCTTTTTTGGCGGCAGCTTCTTGTTTGGCCTGTTCTTTAGCGGCCTTGGCTTTGGCTTTAGCCTCTTCTTTGGCG
The DNA here is from genome assembly GCA_944322825.1 of Candidatus Avelusimicrobium pullicaecorum. Lineage (GTDB taxonomy): Bacteria > Elusimicrobiota > Elusimicrobia > Elusimicrobiales > Elusimicrobiaceae > Avelusimicrobium > Avelusimicrobium pullicaecorum. Next base: position 21,922 of record CALUQD010000005.1, on the reverse strand, counting down.
GCCTTAGCTTTGGCTTTAGCCTCTTCTTTGGCGGCCTTAGCTTCTTCTTTGGCGGCTTCGGCTTTGGCTTTAGCTTCTTCCTTGGCGGCGTTAGCTTGGGCTTTGGCGTTTGCCTTGGCTTCTTCTAACTGGGCCTTGGCGTCCGTGTTGGCTTCGGCCGCGGTTTTGGCCGCCTGAATTTTAGCAAGAGCGGCTTCTTTCTGGCTTTGGATATTTTTTCTCAAAGTCGTAATTTTAGACAGCGTGCAGCTATTGATGCAGGCTACATCTCCTGCGGCGCAGCCGCAGTCATCCGCTGCGCGGACGCTGGTCGGCCAGGCGGCGCCCATCGTCAACACAAAAGCGAGTACAATAATTTTTTTCATTTTGTTCTCCTTGTAAATAAAATTACTTTACTTTTTTATTTTACTACAATTCTATTGGAAGCTCAATGTGCTTTTGTATAAAATCTTGCGCCCGTAATAGACGATATTTTTTGTAAAATAAATATATGGAAACCCTGGCGGCCACCCCTTGGTGGGTGAATGTATTATTAGGCATAGTGGCTATTAATTTGTTGATATGGCCGCTTACTTCGCGTTGGGTGGAAAGCCATTTGGAATTGTTTTTGTTGGGGGTGGGGGCGGCCGCTGTAACCATCAGCGGCGGCTGGAGTACGGCATTTTTGTATGAAACGCTGAATTATCCGGTAAATGTGGCTTTTATCGTATTGGTAGTCAGCGTGATTTTCAACAATTATTCCCGGTATATTTTCCGTGTGTTGTTTGCGTTCTTTCGCACATTGGAACCGCGGTACAGTTTCGCATTGCTCATCTTTTTGTTGGGGATGACGTCCTCGTTGGTGAGCGTGACGGTTTCGGCGTTGGTTTTGGCTGAAGTGTTAAAAGTAGTCAATTTGGAACGCACCGCTACGGTGCGCATTACCGTATTTGCCTGTTACGCAATTGGTTTGGGGGCGGTGCTGACGCCGCTGGCCGAACCCTTGGGGCTGATTATCAACAATGCTCTTTCCGGCGCGCCGCATCACGCGGATTTCTTCTTTTTATTAAAACATTTCTTTTGGTGGCTTGCGCCTGCTGTTGTGCTGTTGTCGGTGGCGGCTGGTTACTGCGCCCGCAACGCCGGTACGACGATGCAAATGCATATCCGCGAAGATAAAGAAACCTACGCTTCTATGCTGCGGCGCACCTTGCATATCTATATGTTTGTGGCGGCGCTGAACTTAATCAGCACCGGCTTGCGTCCGCTGGCGCAAAGCACCATCACGCAATTGGGTGGAAAAGTGTTGTTTTGGGCCAATGCCATATCGGCGATTATAGACAACGCCACCTTGGCCGCTATTGAAATTATCCCTACCATTTCCCAAAAGGACCTTGTCTATATGGTGATTGGCTTGGCGGCGTTTGGCAGTATGCTGGTACAGGGAAACTTGCCCAACATCGTAGCTGCCGAAAAACTGGGTATTAAAAGCCGCGAATGGGCTTCTATCGCCGTGCCGACGGGATTGGCACTGATGGCCGGCTATTTTATTGCGCTTTCCATTATCCTTTAATGTGGCTCCATATGGGCCCAGTCCCAATACAAATTGGGTCTTTTGACCCTTGCCCCTGTTCCCTTCGAGTGCTATTCTTGTAGTAAATACATCCTATTTCTAAGGAGTTGTGTATGAGAAGCTTGGCTTTGTTATTGGCATTGGTATTGGCTGTTCCGTGTTATGCCCAGAAAAATTTTTTAAAAGGATTAACGAGCAAAAGCGGAATTAAAAATGTTTTTTCCAAAAATGCCACATCTGCCGTTGTGGCGGAAAAAACACGGGCGCAGCTTTTACGCCAGCTTAATGCCCGGGTTGTACAGGGAAAGATTCTGCCAAATGCAACCGTTGTTCCGCCTAACTGCCTGTCTGAGCGGGAACGCAACCTCCTGTTGCATATTCCAAACGATTTTACCATACAGACCTTGCTGAAACAACCAACCGAGGAACAGCGCCAGCAGGCACGGAACCTATACCTGGAGGCAATGGCTAAATTCCGCGCCTTTAAGGAAGAAGCAGATCCTTTTTTGTATTATCAAAGCCAACCGAATGAACGGCGTGTTTTAACCTCCAGTGAACGGGGCGAATGGTCGGCTAAAATTGCCAATATGCACAACCAGTTGGAGCGTTTAAAACCTTATATTTCCCCGCAAGATCCCATATATCGGGGGGCCCGCGAATATGTTACGTTTGCCGCGGAAATTCTTTCGCCGTTTTTGCGGGGTACGGTGTTAGCCAACACTTTCGAACGAACCGACCGAAAATATGATTTTGAAGAATTCTTTTTGTATACACCCAAAGCGAATAGAGAAGCCATCTGGAACGGCGTGCTTACTCCTGTTGCACGCGCCAAAAAACTGGCCGAAAAGTTGCCCAAGGGCTTAAAAATGGCCGTCTTAAACGACGAATACAGCGTGCTGCGCCGGATGAGAGAAATGCACGAAGCAAACCGGTTTTTCCCGGGATGGGAACTTTCCTACTACCGCAATACCGAAGAAATGCTGGCGGCCGCGTCCGCCAACCCCACTTCGTTTGATGTGATTTTGACGGATATCATCGTGCCGGGCGGCGGCGGAAACTATTTGACGGGGAAACTGCGCGAACGGGGTTTTAAAGGCGTTATTATTGCCTTATCCGCTTTCCAGGAAGACGATGAAATCGGCCGCAAATTGTTCGATATCGGTTTTGACGGAATGATTCCGCAGGGCCTTGGTTTCGAAATGAGCGACCATTGGCAGCTGCTGATTATGAAGCGCTTACAAAACTATTTTTATTATCGGGATTTGCATCACTGGAACAGATAGCCAAACCGTTGTTGATGAATTAAAAAGTGGGCGGTGTGGCCGCCCACTTTCTTTGGGTTTTTAAGGAAATAATATCAGCGGGGAAGCCCGCAGCAAGGAGAAAAAATGAAAGTCGTGGCAGTATGTGCTTTGGCACTGGGGTTGGCGCTTCCGTGTGCGGCACAAGGAAATGTGATCAAAAAAATAACCAGCGAGGCGTTTGAAAAAAACGCCAGCCAATTATTGCGCCAGAGGATACGAATCGACGTGTTGAATAAAGCCCGCATCGTGCAGGGTAAAATCCTGCCATCGGGGAAACCGGTTGCAGCTCCGTATTTAAACGATATCGAGCGGCATTTGTTTAAGTCCGTGCGCCCGCGCGGCATCAGCCTGTTGGAAGGCGCGCGTGCGGAACAGGTGGCAGAGGTGTTGGACAGGTACCACCAAACGATGAAGCAGTTTGAATCCTTTCGCAAAGAAATGGATGTTTTTCTGTATTACCAAAGCAAACCGCTGGAACGGCATACCCTTTCCAGTGCGGAAAAAAGCGTCTGGAGCCGGAAAATTGTCGAAATGCATTCCCAGTTGGAACGGCTGAAACCGTTTATCTTTTCCAAGGATCCTGCCTACCAGGCGGCGTGCGAATACGTAGCCTATGCCGCCCAAGTGGTGGACCCGCTGCTGTGTGGGGCGATTTCCCGCCCAATGTATGCCAGCCCGGGCCGGGTATATAAGAAAAGCGAATTCTTTTTGCACGCCCCGCGCGGGAAAAAATCCGCCCGGTGGAATAATTCGCTTCCCAAACAGCTGCGGGTGGCTATATTAAATGACGAAACGGATCTGCTGAATAACTTTCTTTGGATGCAGCAAATGGGCGGCGTGCCGGCCGGTTGGAAAGTGCGTTGTTATACCGATACGGAAAAATTATTGCAGGATGTCCTCCGGGCAGCCGAGAAACCCGATTTGATTATAACCGATTTAATTGTACCGGGCGGCGGCGGTTTTTATTTGACCGGAATGCTGCGCGACGCCGGCTACAACGGGACGATTTTGGCGTTGACCGCTTTTACCGAAAAAGACAGGGTGGGCCGCCGGTTGTTTGAGTCCGGCTTTGACGGAATGATTTTTTGCCCCCTCAACTGGGAATACGACTCCCAATGGGGGACCGCCGTTTTGGAAAAGGTACGGACTTATTTCTATTACCGCCAGCTGTACGGGTGGAAACGCTGATGCAAATCCATAGGGCGCGGAAAAATGCTTCCGCGCCTTTTTTGTGGAATGTTTTAGGCGGGGATTTTGTTTGACACGTACCCCGGAGGAAGTTATAATAGGGGGAGAAGTCCCTGGCTTGATGTATTTCAGATTATAACAGTTCTCTGCCGTACCGGTGCGTGTAGTTGGCGCGCCGAGAGTTTTATTATCGTTTGGAAAAGGAGATAGTATGACAGACAGATTTGCCCCCGCCGCAAAGATCCTGGAAGAACACCAGTACGATAGTGCCAAGTTAATTCCCATCCTGCAAAAAGTACAAGACGAATATAAGTACCTCCCCGAAGATATTATGCGTTTTATTGCAAACGAGTTAGATATCTCTCCTGCCAAAGTGTTTGGCGTAGCCACCTTTTTCGCCCATTTTGCCATTACTCCCAAAGGCAAACATATTATTAAAGTCTGCAACGGTACGGCCTGCCACGTAAAAGGCTCCTCTTTCGTAATTAATACCGTAAAAGATAAACTGAAACTCAAAGACGGCCAGGACACTACCGACGATATGATGTTTACGCTGGAATGCGTTTCCTGCCTGGGGGCGTGCGGATTGGCGCCCGTGATGGTGATGGATGACGTCGTCCACGGGCAGATTACCCCGGCCAAAGCCGTTGAAATTATTGATTCTGTGATCGCTTCGGAGGCCAAAAATGCCGACTAAAAACATTGAAAAAATCGCCAAAGATTACAACGACGCTTACAAAAAAATCACCGGCCGCGTGGTTATCTGCGGCGGAACAGGCTGTATTGCCGGCGGTTCCTTAAAAGTATACGAAGCGTTCCAACAGGAAATGGAAAAACGCAAAATCGGTTTTTGCCTGCAAATCACCAAAGACTGCCACGAAAATTATTTAAGCCTTTCCGGCTGCCGCGGTTTCTGCGCGATGGGCCCGCTGGTAAGCGTGGGCGATATTTTCTATACCAAAGTAAAACCCGAAGACGTGCCGGAAATCGTGGAAAAAACGTTAATAAAAGGCGAAGTGATTGACCGCCTGCTCTACCACAATCCGGCCAACAACCAAAAAGCCAAAACCGTGGCCGACATTCCTTTTTACGCCAAACAAGAGCGCATCCTGCTGCACGACTGCGGCCGCATCAACCCCGAGGACATCAACGAATACATCGCCCACGGCGGCTATGCCCAGGCCAAGCGCGCCTACACGGAAATGACGGATGAAGAAATCTGCAAAGAACTCATCACTTCCGGCCTGCGCGGGCGCGGCGGCGGCGGCTTCCCCACCGGCAAAAAATGGGATTTAACCCGTGTGGAACCGGGCCCCAAAAAATACGTCATTTGCAACGCCGACGAAGGCGACCCCGGCGCTTTTATGGACCGCAGCGTAATGGAAGGCAACCCCAACGCCGTATTGGAAGGGATGATGATCGCCGCGCGCGCCATCGGCGCCGACGAAGGCTACATCTACGTGCGTATGGAATATCCGCTGGCCATCCAGCGCGTACGCACGGCTATTAAACAGGCCGAAGAATTAGGCATCTTGGGCGAAAATGTGTTCGGCTCGGGCCTCAATTTTAAAATTAACGTAATGGAAGGCGCGGGGGCGTTCGTCTGCGGCGAAGAAACCGCTTTGATTGCCTCCGTGGAAGGCAAACGCGGTATGCCCAAAATCAAACCGCCGTTCCCCAGCCAGTGCGGTTTGTTCGGCAAACCGACGGTGATTAACAACGTCGAAACGCTGGCCACCGTTCCGAAAATTATGGAAATGGGCGCGGAAGAATTCCGCAAAATCGGCACCCTGGGCAGCCCGGGCACCAAGACATTCGCCGTAACGGGCCATATTGCCAACACGGGCCTGGTGGAAGTGCCGATGGGCACCACCTTGCGCCAGGTGATTGACGACGTGGCCGACGGTACCACCAACGACGACGGCACCGTCAATAAATCGGCCTTTAAAGCGGCCCAAATCGGCGGTCCTTCGGGCGGCTGCTTGACGCGCGAACATCTGGACCTGCCGCTGGATTTCGATTCGTTAAAATCCGCCGGCGCGATGGTGGGTTCCGGCGGGCTGGTGGTGATGAACAACAAGACGTGTATGGTAAACGTCGCCCGCTTTTTCTTGGAATTTACCCAGCGCGAATCGTGCGGAAAATGCGTTCCCTGCCGGGAAGGCACCGAACAGATGCTTTCGATGTTAAACGACATTGTAGAAGGGCGCGCCACGCTCAAAACGCTGGAAAACCTGGAAGACTTGGCCAAAGCCGTGCAGAAGGCTTCCTTGTGTGCGTTGGGCAAAACGGCGCCGAACCCGGTGCTCTCTACGCTTAAACATTTTAGAGAGGAATACCTGGCGCACGTGGTGGACAAATGTTGCCCCGCTGGCGTGTGCAAAGCGTTGGCCCGGTTTGAAATCGTCCCCAGCAAATGCAAAGGCTGCGGTATGTGCAAACGTGCCTGCCCCGTCGGCGCTATCAGCGGCGAAGTGGGCAAACCGCATCACATTGACCCCAAAAAATGTATTAAATGCGGCGGGTGCAAGAGCACTTGTAAATTTGGAGCCGTGGTAACGGGAGCGTAATTATGGAAAAAGAACAATTTGTCACCATTGAAGGAAAAAGAGTACCGATTGAAGGCGAAAAGAACCTGTTGGAGCTTGTCCGCAAGGCTAATTTTAACATTATGACGTTCTGCTACCACCCCGAACTGGCCGCCTACGGCGCGTGCCGGCTGTGCTTGGTGGAAGTGGAAGGAATGGGGATTGTCGCCTCGTGTACGGTAAAGCCCAAAGACGGGATGAAAGTGCGCGTCAACAGCGACGAAATCCGCCATTTGCGCCGCATCAACCTGGAGCTCTTGCTTTCTTCGGGCAACCACGACTGCACCCTTTGCAGCAAATCCAACAACTGCAAACTCCAGAAATTGGCCAAAGATATGGACGTGACGGAAATCCGCTTTAAGTCCAAAAAGCTCGACAGCCACAAAGACGCCACTTCCCCGGCCTTGGTGCGCGACCACAGCAAATGCATTTTGTGCGGCAACTGCGTGCGCATTTGCAACGAAGTGCAGGGCATTGGCGCCATTGACTTTGCGTTTCGCGGGTTCCGCTCCAAAATTGCCACCGCGTTTAACAAAGAGCTCGGCCAAAGCCACGAATGCGTGTCCTGCGGCCAGTGCGCGCGCGTGTGCCCTACGGGCGCTTTGATGCCCAATTCGTCGGAAATTGAAGACGTTTTTAAAGCCATCAACGACCCCAAAAAGAAAGTAGCCGTGCACATCGCTCCGGCGGTGCGTGTGGGCTTGGGCGAAATGTTCGGCTTGCCGCAGGGGCAGAATGTGGACGGCAAAATCGCCACCGCCTTGCGTATGTTAGGGTTCGATTACGTGTACGATACGGCCTTTGCGGCGGATTTGACGATTGTGGAAGAAGCCACCGAATTTTTGGAACGCTTCAAAAAAGGCGTCAATTTGCCGCAGTTCACCAGCTGCTGCCCGGCGTGGGTGAACTATGTGGAAAAATTCGCCCCCGAGTTTATCCCCAATTTGTCTACCGCACGTTCGCCGATGCAGATGATGGGCCCCATTTTGAAAGCCGATTACGAAGACAAAGGCGGCAAACGCGAGGATTTAGTGGTCGTTGCGGTGATGCCGTGCTCGGCCAAAAAATCCGAAGCCAAACGCGGCGAGTTTTACGTTAATGACAACCCGGATACGGATTACGTGGTCACCACCGTTGGCTTGGCGCGTATGATTAAGGAAGCCGGCATTGATTTTGTCAATTTGGAAAACGAATGGTTTGATATGCCCTTTGGCACCAAGACGGGTGCGGGCGTTATTTTCGGCGCGTCGGGCGGCGTGATGGAAGCGGCCTTGCGTTATGCACTGGCGGAGCTGGACCCGGCCAATGCGCGCAGCGTCAAATTTTCCAGCTTGCGCGAAAGCAAAGTATTTAAGGAAAAGACCGTGGAAATCGGCGATATTAAAATCCGCACGGCTGTGGTGAGCGGGCTTAAAAATGCGCGCAAACTGTTGGACGACATCAAAGCCGGTAAAGATCATTACGACTTTATTGAAGTAATGTCCTGCCAAGGCGGCTGTGTGGCCGGCGCGGGCCAGCCCCAGTTTGACGGCTGGGCGCCGCGGCAAAAACGCGCGGAAGGCTTGTACCAGGAAGATACGGAACTGGCGTATAAGTCCCAGGATAACAGCGGCGTGCTTGCCTTGTATGGCCGGATTTTAGACAAAGTCGGCGGTCCGTTGGCGCATAAACTGCTGCATACGCATTATTATGACCGCAAGGACCGTACCGGTCAGCAAAAATAGCTGTCAACGGGCGGAAACGTTTATAAACGGGACGGATTATATCCGTCCCGTTTTTGGAAATGGTACTGGGCGGGTAACTTGATTTGTATTCTTGTTTTTCATATAGTAAAAAAGAGATGGACGTGTAATGCCGGATGGGGTGATGGTCTTTCTGCAAGGCCGAAAAAGGTCCCGTTATCTTGCGTTCTAAGGAGAAATTATGGCGGCTAAAAAGGAAAAAGCCTTTACTTTAACGGAATTGTTGGTAGTGGTTGTGGTGATAGGCGTGCTGTCGGCGGTTGTATTGCCCAAGTTCAACAAAGTAATAGAAACGCGCAAAACCACCGAAGCCGAAGAAATAATGGCGGCCGTACGAACGGAACAAGAAAGGCGCTGTACGCTGGACAAAAAATATGTACAGGATTTGTCGCAGCTGTCGCACATTATTCCCAATACCGACACGAAAAACTTTACTTATGTCGCCACGGCGACGGGTATCAAAGCGTACAGCAAAGGGAAATACGGCTATACGTTGGAAATGCCTTCGTACCAAGACGGGCGCCTGTGAATGCGCCTGCCGGGATACGGAACCCAGTTCTACCCAAAGCTGCCCCAACGGCTGCGGTACGCAAACGCGCCCGGTCGAGTGCGATACGAGCACCGGGGAATGGCAGACCGGCGCGTGGGAAGGAGAATGCACCTGCCAGTGCCTGGGTGAAAAACCGGGAAGTGTGCAGGAATGTAACAAGTGCGGAATGCAAACCCGCACCGTGACGTGTGATACGTCTACCGGCCAGTGGACAGCGGGAGAATGGAGCGAATGCTCGAAACAGGAAACAGATTGCTGCGTCCCGGGCAGAGTATACCTTGGCGCCGCGGGCGGGCAAAGCGATACCTGTGATGGCGATGATCTGGCACAGTTTGATGAGTCTGGCTTGTCGTCCTCTATCAAAAAAGTATGTTATGACGTGTATCGGTTGTATTATGTTGAAGACGCGGGTTGCAGCGGTGCCGCGCCTGTGTGCCGCCCGCCTAAAACACTTGTCTGTTCCAACGGCAATTTTGTGTGCGTGGATTCTTCCCAAGCGGGTCAAGACGAAAACATTCCGATGGATACTAGCGGAGTGGGGCAGCATTACGTAGAAGACCTGGTAGATGAAATAACCCTCTGCCCGTCCCACGAACCCGGCGTATTGCCCGGTGGGGGAGCAGTAGGATTATATTAAACGTTTGTAAAATAAAAAATCCCCGCGTTAAACCGGGGATTTTGTTTTTGGACAAGGAAATCCCCGGAGGAGGATGGATTCCCCGGGCGGCGGGGATTTAGCTACAATATAAGTATGCTGAACTGGAAAGGCTTTTTATATGCGGTCATTACTTCCGCCACCTTTGGGCTCATTCCGTTGTTCACGTTGCCGCTGCTGCGCGCCGGGATGACGATACCGTCCATCTTGTTTTACCGTTTTTTTGTCGCGGTGCTGCTGTTAGGCGGGCTGGCTTTTTTTACGCGCCGTTCTTTGCGCGTGACGCTGCGGGAACTGTATGCGCTGGCCGCGCTGAGCGTGCTGTATATCGGGTCGGCGGTGTTTTTGTTTGGGTCGTACAAGTACCTGGCCAGCGGGATTGCCACGACGCTGATGTTTCTGTACCCGGTGTTTGTGGCGCTGATTATGATTTATGTGTTTAAGGAAAAAAACTCTGTTTGGACGATGCTGGCCATTGGCCTGGCGATTGGCGGGGTGGGGATGCTTTCCTGGAACGGGCACGAAGGCGGCGTGAGTTTTACGGGGCTTCTGTTGGCGGTGCTTTCAGGGGCGTCTTATGGGGCCTATATTATTGCGGTCAATAAATCGTGCGTGCGGGATATGCCCGCCGATAAGCTGACGTTTTATGTGTTTGCCTTTACGGCGGCATTTTTGCTGTTGGGAGCGCATTTGGGGGGAGGTCTGCAAGCCGCGCCCGATTGGAAAAGCGATTTAAATTTAACCCTGCTGGCGCTCATCCCTACGGTCATTTCCAATTTGGCGTTGGTGGAAGCCATTAAACGGATTGGGTCCACGTTTTCCTCGGTATTGGGAGCGATGGAACCGCTGACGGCGATGGCGGTGGGCGTGTGGGTGTTTCACGAACCGTTCACCCGCACGACGGCGTGGGGGACGGCGCTGATTATCGCGGCGGTTACGCTGGTGGTGCTGGCGCCCTCCCTGGAAAAGGGATACCGAACCGGAAAATTCTTATATATTACCAAGGTCAAAGGCATCCACCCGAATATCACCCCATATCACTGAAAGGTTTTTGCTATAATATAAAAAAATCCAACGAAAGGAGAAGATATGTTTGTCGGACAACGCGGTTCTATTCACACGATTGTCTTAATTTTAATAGTGCTGATTGGTTTTGGCTTGGCGTTAGGATGGCCCCAATACAAAAAATATCAAATGATTCGCGCGGCCAAACACGCTTTGGAATTGGGCAAAGCGCTGGCTTTTGCCGAAGCTGTTTATAAAACCCAAAAGGGCGCTTATACGCCTGATTTCGCCCAGTTAAACGTGCCCCTGCCGTGCCCGGTGGAACGCGACGGAGAAAAAATTGAGATGGTATGCCAACAGTATGTGTACCGGCTGGAAGAAGGCAACATCTTGCGCGTGGCACACAAAGGGCTGCCCAAGTGGTTCGATTTGGATTTGGAAAAAGGATCCGTGGACTGTTCACACGAAGAAGGTTCCATTGCCGGCAGCCACATTTGCGGACAGGTGGATTTGACGGATGTGGTAGAAAAATAATTTAGGAAGATTATGAAAAAACTCTTATTTGCTGTTTGTTTACTGCCGTTTGTTTTTGCGTGCGCGCCGCACGTAGAACGCGTGGAAACCAATTTGGTCAAAGACGTTTCCGGCGGCTGGAACGATACGGACGCGCAGATGGTGGCGCAGGAAATGATTACCGACTGCCTGCAAAGCGGTTGGTATAGCCGCTTTTTAACCCGCTACGGCAAAGAACCTACCGTCATTGTGGGTACCGTAACGAACAACACGATGGAACATATTAATACCGGTGTGTTTATTGAAGCGATGCAGCGTGCGCTCATCAATTCGGCCAAGGTGGATTTTGTGGCCTCTGCCGCGGAACGGGGCGAAGTACGCACCGAACGGCTGGAGCAGGATGAATTTGCCTCCGAGGAAACCCGCAAGGCGTTTGGGCAGGAAATCGGCGCCGATTATATGCTAAGCGGCGTGCTCAATTCAGTGGTGGACCAGGCCGGCAGCAAAGCTGTGGTGTTTTATCAAGTTAATCTTAAACTAATTGATATCGAAACCAACCAAATTGTTTGGAACGGACAAAAACAAATTAAAAAGTACGTCAAACGCAGCAAAGTAACTTGGTAGGTTTTTATGAAGGCGCATCTATGCTTGTTGGGGCTGATTCTTTTTTGCTCCGCGTGTGGGGCGCCTTCTTTGCGTTATAAAACGCAAATCAACCAGCTGACGGCCCAAGGCCAATTTAAAGAAGCCGCCCAACAAATAGAAAAAAAGAAAAAGAAACTTTACCAAAAGAAAGACGAAGTCCTGTTTGAGCTGGACCGCGCCTCCCTCCTGCACGACGCCCAGGACCCCGCCCAAAGTGATTTGCTTTTTGCCTCGGCCCAAGCGCGTATTTCCGAATCTTACGCCAAAAGCATTTCCGGTACGGCCGGGCAATTTCTTCTAAACGATTGGACCGCCCCTTATTCCGTCCCTGCCTACGAGCAAGCCCTTACATATTACTACCGCGCCCAAAATTTTTTACAGCAAGGGGATGTGTCTTCCGCCGCGGTGGAAGCGCGCAAAGCCGTGTTCTTTTTGGACCACCTGCGCGCCGACAAAAAAGACGGTTATAACGATGACCCTTTTGTGCAGTATTTTGCCAGCCTGATATTTGAGTCTGTCGGCCAGCGTTCCGATGCGCGTATTGCACGGTTGAACGCCTTGCAAGCCTACGAGCGGCTGGGGAAGGATTTGCACGTAGCCGCGCCGGAATTCTACGTGCCGGACAATGCAAACGACTTGGGGGAAGTGATTTTGGTGCATTACAACGGCCGCATGCCGCTGAAAAGGTCGGAAACGCTGCAAGTCGCGTGGGACCGTGCGCTAATATGGGCGTCCAGCCCGCAGGAAACGGCGGGCGGCGTATCCCCCGAAGTGCAAAACGCCCTGACGGCCGGATTAATAGGGTCGGCCGTTACGCTTTCTGTGCCGGGGTGGGTGGAGCAGCCCACGCGGGTGAAATTTTCGGAAGTACAGGTGGGGAACCAGCGGTACTTTACCCAAAAAATGGCCGATTTTTCCGCCGCCGCCAAACTGGACCTGGAAGAAAAAATGCCCGGCATTTTATTCCGTACCGCAGCCCGCGCCGTTACCAAGCGGGTGGCTTCGGTGCAGGCCCGGCACGCGGTTAGCTCGGCGGCGAATGACGAAACCTGGGGCGACCTGGCGGGGATGCTCGTCAGCGCGCTGGGCGCCGCTACCGAAACGGCCGACACCCGCCAATGGTTCACCTTGCCGGCGGAAGTGCGGATGGCACGCCTTTTTTTGCAGCCGGGCACGCAAAATATACGTCTGTTGTTTCGCGACGGATATGGTAATATAGTAGGTGAACACGTATTTGAAAAGGTATCGGTAAAAAAAGGGGAACGCGTATTCCTGTATTACCGCACCGCTTACTGAGAGGACTTATGAAAAAATGGATGTTGGGGGCCGCGGCGCTGTGGCTGTGTGCGTGCGCGGGGATAAATAAAAATACCGTAAATTACCAAGCAAATGAGTATGATTCCGCCAAGTATTATGTAGTGGCCGGGGAAGGAACCAGCAAGGAATCCGCCTCCGATAACGCGCTCGAAAATATGCGCCGGGAAATGGTGCAAAACGCGCCCGCGGCCGCCAACCAAGGGGTGGTGACGGATTTAATGGCCAACGCCTCGGTGGAAAAAGTGTGGCGGGATAAAGATTTTTCCGGCAAGCATTACTATGCGCTGGCGGTATTGTCCCGATCCAAAGCGCGCAAAGTGCTCACGCCGCTTTTGGACCAGGAAGATGAAAAATTAAAAGGTCTTTCCGCCCAATTTTCTGCGCCGGCCAATCCGCTGGCGGATTTAAAGGTGGCTTTTCAAATGCAGCCGGTGGTAACCCGCCGCGCCGCATTGGATGAAATGTACCAGTTCTTGGACGCTTCCCGCCAAAGCTATCAGCCGGAAGTGTTCGCGCCTTACAAAAATATGCTGCAGGAAAAACTGGCCGCTGTGTTGGTGGCGGTGGATGTGCAGGGCGTAGAGAGTGAAGTGATGGTCACCTATGTGGTGGACGCCTTGAACCGGATGGGGCTGGGCGTGGTGGAGGCCTCCGCCCCGGATAAAGTGCTGGCGGTGCAAATACAAACCGATGTAGATGAATACGACTCCCAAAAGGTGCAGGGGCTTGTGTGGTGCTCCAGCGGGGCGGCCATCAGCTTGGTAGATGCTACGCGCGGCGTAACGTTTGCGCGGTTTAACGTGCACGAACGGGCGGGCACGTCCCGCGCGGCTGATTCCCTGCGCAAGAGTATGCAAAGCGTAGGCGAACAAGCCGCCAAACAGATTTCCAGCCGTTTGGAAACATATTTAAAAACGAAATAGGAGAAACATAATGAAGAAAGTGCTAATTGCTGTTTTATTGGCGTGGCCGGTGCTAGCCGCCGCGCAGGAAGCGGCCCAGCCGGCGGCCGCACAGCCGGATGTGCAGAGCGTCGCTGAACGTAACAAAATGCTCTATTCGCTGGGGTTCTTATTGGGGGATAATTTAAAACGCCAGCTGATTTTGGATAATGAAGACGATTATAAAGCCTTGTCGCAGGGAATGCGCGACAGTTTGCTCAACAAAAAATCCCAAACGGATTTGGAACAATATAAGCCTTCTATCATCCAAAAATACCAGGACGACGCCAAAACCATTTCCGCCAAGCGCGAAGCTGCCCAGCAGGAATATATGACCAGCTTTAAAAAAGAAAAAGGCGTAAAAACCTTGGATAACGGCGCGATGATTAAACTCAGCCGTGCCGGAAAAGGCAAAGCGCCCAAAGCGGACGGTTCCGTGAAAGTGCATTATACGGGCACCTTAATTGACGGTACGAAATTCGACAGTTCGCGCGACCGCAACGAAGCGTTTGAAACGAAACTGACGGATGTCATCCCGTGCTGGACCAAGGCCTTGCAGCAGATGAAGCCGGGTTCCCGCGCCAAAGTGGTTTGCCCGCCCGATACGGCTTATGGAAACCGTCCAGTGGGGCAAATTCCGCCTAACTCCGTCTTGGTGTTTGATATTGAAGTGCTTGAACTGGGGAAATAATGTCTAAAACCAGTTATGTTTTGATAGGTATTATGGTGGCCGCGCTCGCGTATATGGGCGCGGTCCGCATCTATCAGGTATATGACCGCAAAGCCCAGCAGAAAGCGGCCGAATCGGCCGCCCAAACGGCTACTTTTACTTTCCAAAACGTGCCGGTTTCTTTGGCGGCGCCTAAGCCGGAGCCCGTCAACCGCCCGGTGGAGTTCACCCCGGCGCAGAGCGCTATCTTTTTGGAAAGCGGCGTATTGTCCGATGAGCAAAAAACCCAGCAGGCGCAAGAAACCATTGTTTCTATCTTGGACGATTATAAAGAAGATCCGCATTTGCAAAAATTTAATAAAGATTTATCCGCCGCCACAAAAGGCGGCGCAAGCGATTTGGGTGCGTTGAGCGGGGTGGAACTCGTGCGCATTTTAAAGGAGAACCCGCAAGTACGCCAAGTGGTACAGGAAAATATGCAGAACCCGGAGTTTGCCAAAACCGTGCAGGAAATTTTTACGAACCCGCAGTTTGTGCAAAGCGTAAAGCAATTGCAGGGCGCAAATGCCGTCCCGCCGGCCGCCCCGGAAGCAAAAAAAACGGAATAGCCGCGGAAAAATATAGTATTCTATAATAAAGTAACAGGAGGTTACCCCGTGCTTAAAATTTTAGTCAAAGCCGTTATTTTGGTTTTTATCATTTTAAGTGTTTATTTTATTGTGCATCCGTATGCCTGTTCCAACTTGATGCTGGGCCGGGTAACAAATTCGATGGAAGAGGAACCGTTGGTTACGCAGCCGGCGGGCGACCATAGCGAATTGTTCACCCCGGCGGGGGACCAGCCCCTTACCACCGACGGAGCCCAAACAGGCGCGCCCGAAGCAACCCCCGCGGACGGACAGGATATCCCTACCTATTCTCAAGCGGATATTGATTATGCGGTTGCCAGCCGCTATGTGGAGCTGGAAAACGAATACGCCAAGAATAATCTCTTGGGCAAAGATACGGCCCAGGAAATATCGTACATTGTAATGGACGATTTCGAAATGACGCCGCAGGAGTGGGAGGAATTTTTACAGCGCGCTACGCAAAGCAATTTGTTTGACAAAGTCCGCAGCGAGCAGCTTCCCACGGTTCCGGCCAAATAAAAGTGCCATTTAAAAAACCGCCTGGAAACAGGCGGTTTTTTTGTGTCTTTTTTCGGTTGGAGAAATCTGCCAAGAGGGGGATTTCCCGGACCTGGAAGGGCCTGCCCCCGGCAAGGTGCCGTTTCGTTGGAGCGCGGTATTCCAAAAACAGTGTGGCTCAACCAGTCGTGTTAGCGGGCATAGAGTGGGGAGCCCAGGCTCTGGGCCTTGATTTGTTTTTTTTTTTTGATAAATTTTGGCTATGAGCAAAATTTATCAAAAAGCCTACCCGGCGGGGAAAAACGCCGGATTTACGCTAATAGAGTTATTAGTGGCCGTTTTAATCATTGGTATCCTGGCGGCGGTGGCGCTGCCGCAGTACGAAGTAGCTGTGGCCAAAGCGCGCTATATGCAACTGGTTACCTTAGCCAATTCTATTTACGACGCCCAGCAGGTTTATTTTATGGCCAATGGCGTTTACGCGGAGAAATTAGAGGATTTGGATATTTCGCTCCCGGCGGGAGGGACGGTGTCTGCGGATGGCAGTTTCGTACAATATAAAAAATTTACGATTTCGAATCTATATCCTGATTACAATGTAATTTCGGGCAGATCTCCCAACACGCCCGCCTACCTGTATTTTTATGACTCGGGTACCCGGGAATGCCGGGTGACAAAAGGGGATACGAAATTGGGCCGCATATGCAAAGCCTTGGGGGGCGTGTATGGCGGGACCCATCCCAGCGGAGAAGATTTCTATGTATTCAAATAATGGGTCTTTCTAAAAACGAAACAAATTCTCCCAATCTGGTTTCGTTATATCGGTTGAGTTGATAAAAACCCCGCGCGGTAAATAGGCGCGGGGTTTTGTATGAAACGGGAGTGTCAATGCGGCAGACGGCCGGCTAAAAATTCAGCCACCGGCCGGGTATGTTTGATTTTGCTTAATACGATTTTGATGGAGGCCGTAATCGGTACGGATAAGAAGGCCCCCGGCACGCCCCATACCAGCGTCCAAAAGATTAAGCACGCCACCACGGTAGCGGGGTGTAAATCCATCCCTTCGCCCAGGAAGCGCGGTTCTACCAAGTTGCCGATAGTGAACTCGGTGGCGGCCAGCAGCCCCAATACAATAAAGAATTGCGGCCCTAACCCAAATTGCAAAAAGAGCACCGGCGCCGGCAGCAATACCGCGATGATGGAACCCACGCTGGGGATGAAGTTGAGCAGGAACATAAACATCGCAAACAAGGCGGCCAGTTTCACTTGGAACCCAAACAAGATCGCCGCGGCCACCAACCCTGTGGCCAGCGAGGCCATCAGCTTGACCGATAAATATACCGACACATTGGCCAGCATTTCTTTAATAGCGGGGTTGGTAATCGGCGGTGCTTTTTTGCTGCCCAGCAAAAAGAACACCATAAACAGAATAATCAGCGTAGTATCGGAAACGATACTAAACACCTGTCCGCCAAAGTTGCGCAGCCAGTTAAAAACGGGCAATTCGCGCAGGTATGTTTCCAAAAAGTTTTGGTCCAGCGTAATGCCGTGCTGCTGCAAGCGCAGGGCAATGTCATTAATGGTGTCAATTAAGTTTTGGCGGTAAACTTCGGCCCCTTTGAGAAAAGTCCCCACCGAATTGACGGTAAAGAAGATGACCCCCGCAAACACGGCTACGCACAGGAGGATGGAAATCGTCATTGCCAGCCAAGACGGGAAGGAAAATTTGTGCTTCATATACAACGTCATTTGAGCGAGGATAGTATAGAACAAAATGGAGATGACGAAAGGTATCAACAGCGTTTTAGTGTATACCAAAAACGCGGTTACCACGCCAGCGGCAATAATGGTTAAGCAAATGGCGCTGGTTTTTAGGTAATAGAAAGTAGGTTTATCCGTAAACATTCGGCCCCCTGTTGCGTTCGGTTTTCTTGGCGATTTCGCGCGCCAAAAAGAGAATTTTCCCGGTTAGGCTGGCGGCATCGTTCTGGCAGGACGTCAGCAACCATACATTAAGTTTGGCCGCCGTAAACCCGTTGTAGCTGTGGCAAAAAGCGTCGTAGGCCGTGGTGAACTCGTCGCACGCGCGGGAAAGTGTTTTGGCCCGGCTGTTAAGCCCTTTGGCCGCCAGGGTCAGATCGCCGGTCCAGTCTGCGTCTTTGCAGGAGCGTGCCTGGTTGCGGGTTTGCGTCCAAAAAGGTTCCGTATCATCCAACTTTTTACGCAAATCCTGGCAGTATTGGTTGAATTGCTCGGCGAAAGATTCATCTCGCACGGCTACATCTTTATGCAGCTGCAATATAATTTGGTCTAAGCGGCGGGTAAAATCGCGCAGGTTATGCGCGGCCGCAATTAAGTCTGCCCGGAAACTATCGCACTGGGCGGAAATTTGGTCTAACAATGTTTCAGCATTCATAAAATAGGAAAGTTAATGGTAAAAATGGAACCGAGCCCCCGGTCCGAAACGACGCTGATGGAGCCGTCGTGTAAATCCAAAATACGTTTAACCATCGGCAGGCCCAACCCCCAGCCGCTTACTTGGCCGGTAAAGTAATCATCTACTTGGTAGAACGGTTCAAAAATTTGGTTCACGTCCTGCGGGCGGATGCCGGCGCCATAATCCCGCACGGAAATGGAAATACTGTCGCCGTGGTTGGCGCATTGGACTTTGATGATTTTTTCCATTTTATTATTGAATTTGATGGCGTTGGCCAGCAGTTCGCGTATACACAGGCGCAGCATTTCTTCGTTGGCGGTGACGCTTAAATGCTCCGGGCAGTCAATTTCCACGAAGGTACCGCGTTTGACGGTGGAATCGTCGGCGGAAGGGGCCGGCGCGGTGGATTCTTCTTCCTGGGCGATGGCTTTGGAAGCGCAATCTTTAATGAGATTTTTTAAATAAACGGGCTGTTTTTCGATGCCTTCCGTTTGGGCGGTGGTTACTTTATTGAATGCCATCAGCTTGTCTACCAAAAGCGACATCCGCCCGCCCTGCTTATTGATTTCTTCCAAGGCTTTGGACGTAAAAGGCGAAAATTTTTCTTTTTTGGCCTGCGACAAAATCGCCTCGGAATAGCCGTTAATGATAGAGAGCGGCGTTTTTAATTTATGCGAAATAAGCGAGAGTGCGCGGGAAGTAATCACTACGTCTTTCGGTTCATTCATATCCGGCTCCTAAAAAGAGAAAACCAAACGGGCGTAAAAGATATCGCGTTTGTTTTCGTTATGGATGGTCCGCACGTGGTTGTACGCGATATCGGCGCTGATGGAGCGGCTGGCCGCAAACGAGTTGCCCACAATAAACGAGTGTTCCGGGTCGGCGGTGTAATACTCGCCGTAGCGGTACGCCAGGTACAGGGTGGCGTTGCTGTCTGGCCACATCCGCGTTAAGCGGGCGCCCAAGGTATATTTGGCTAAATCGTGTACGACGTCGAAGGTCTGGGTGAAGGCCAATTCTTGCTGGTCCATTACGCCGCGCACCCCCTGTACGCCGGTAATACCGTCCGGGTATTGGAACAACGTGGCCGACGCTTGGAAACCAAACAACCGAAAGAAGTTTTTGTACAGTTCCAGCGTGTACGCCATTTGGGAATAGCCTTTATTTGCGAAGGTGTTGTCGTCATAAAAAACGGTGCCGTCCTGGCGGGCGTACGAAACGCCGATGGCCGCGTGGGTATACAGGTCGTTTACTTCATCATCCTGTAAGGCCATAATAAGGCGGCCGCTGATGCCGTAGGCGGAAGCGTCTTGGTATTGGGGGTCTTCGCTTTTGTTTTTAAAGTAGTAGAAGGGCGTCAGTTCAATTTTCATCAAGTCAAAATCCAGCCGGACGGGCACATTGACGGAATAAATCGGGTCCTCAAAGGCGCGCTCGTTGACCATTTTGGCTTCTACGCCGGCCAACAGGTTCAAGGTGGGGGCGACGGTCAAGCCCGCGCGGACTTGGTCAAAATGAGAGGCCCCGATATACGCGGCGGAAAGGTCCACCGTGCGTGCGTGTAAAGAGGCGGAAGCACAAATACAGAAAGCAAAAAATAAGATAAATTTTTTCATATACTTCATTTAACCAAATTTCAGGCTGTTTCGGCACGTTTTTTAAGGTTGCAAGGTTTCTTCTTTTATAAAAAGATATTTTGTAGAATAAAAAAGATGAAGAAATTTTTAATTCTTTTTACTTTTTTTTGTATGAGCGCCCAAGTGTATGCGGCGCGGATAATCCGCGGGCCTTATATAGAGGACCCGACCCAAACCACAATGATTTTAAAATGGCAGACGGACGAAGCAACGCCTTCCTGGCTGGAATACGGCCCCGCGCCGCGCTGCAACCAGATTATGACGGTCGTCCCGGCCACTACCCAGCATAAAGCCGTCCTATACGGGCTGGTGCCAAATCAGGATTTTTGTTACCGCGTATACGTAAATAATTCCGCCGGCGACGGCGTGCAGGAACCGGTTACGGGCACCTTCCGCACTTTATATTCGGCGGAGCGCAAAGTAGTCAATTTCTTGGCGTTGGGCGCTACGGGGGCGGATATTCCCCTGCCGCTGCCGGACGGAACCCCGGTGGTGGACGAAGCCGCCGCCGCGCGCACGCAGCTGGCCACGCTGATGGAACAGGAAAAGGCCGATTTTTTGATTCATACCGGGAATATGACCCACAGCGGTTTAAATGAAGACGCCGACCGCGAATTTTTCGAACCGTTCAAAAACATCTTGGCCAATACGCCGTTGTTTGTGGCGCTGGGGCCGAATGAATACGGGCCCGACCGCGAAAACCAGGACAGCAAATCCTTCCTGCGCACGAACTATTCCCGCTACCACGATATGTCGTGGAGCAAGGCTACGCCCAAATACTATTCTTTCGATACGGCCAACGCCCGGTTTATCTTTTTGGATACAAACGTAGCCGAAGGCGCCGCCTGGGCGCCGGAAATCGGCGAGAAATCGGCCCAGGTGCAGTGGCTCAAAACCACCTTGGCGGGTGCGGGCGAAAAGTGGAAAATCGTGGTGATGAATGCGCCGGCCTATTCCACCGGTACGCGCGGGCCAAATGGGGAAGTGGCCGCGAATTTGATTAAAATTTTTGAAGATTACCGGGTGAAACTGGTTATCCAAGGCGGCGACGCCGATTACGAACGCACATTTCCGATGTATCGCGGGGAACCCAACCCGCGCGGGGTGACGTATGTGACGCTGGGTACTTCGGCACCCACGCCGGAAAAGCGCGCCCATTCGGATTCTTCCACCGCGCGCTTTGTGGCGGCGCGGCATTATGCGTCCGGCAAGATTGTGGACCGCAAGCTAACGCTCAAAGTATACAGCAACTTGGGCAAAGAACTGGATACGGTGGAAATTTATTTGTAAATTTCGTTGGTGTTTAAAAACGCCCGGGGCAAGAGCTCCGGGCGTTTTTGTGTGGTGCGGAAATTGATGACAGCGTATGACAGCTGTATTTTGCGGGCTGGAAGGCTGTTGCGCAAGAGCGCGACATTTCGAAACAGTATGGCCCCAGGAGTCGGGCTAACGGGTAAAGGAAAGAGAGGCCAGACTCTGGCCGATGTACTTTTTCCGGCGGGAAAAAGTACCAAAGAGGGGAGGGCAGGCTCTGCCCCGGCCCAGGGCCCCATAAAAATCACTTCCAAGCGGGAAATTTTATAACTCGCGCGGGGTTCCCCGCGCTCAAACAATAAAATTTCTTTTCCGCTTGGAAGGCTTTTTATAGACGGGGCAAAAGGGCCGGATAAACGGCAACAGCAACGACAACGACATAAGCGGAAACAACTTCCTTTTTGAAACAGCGCGACATTCCGAAAACAGTGTGGCTCAACCAGTCGTGTTAGCGGGCAAAGAGTGGGGAGCCCAGGCTCTGGGCCTTGATTTGTTTTTTTTTTTTGATACACTGGGCCTAGCGTTGATTTTTGGGCTGTTAATTATTGGGCTGTAATTAAGCTCTAAAATCAACTTGCTAAGGAGTTTTTAATGAAAAAGGGTTTTACTTTAATAGAACTGCTGGTTGTCGTCTTAATTATCGGCATTTTAGCGGCGGTGGCGTTGCCGCAATACGAAAAAGCGGTCGGCAAAGCACGCTTGACGGAAGCCATTGTTGCCTTAAAATCCATCACCGA
>CALUQD010000004.1 GCA_944322825.1 Candidatus Avelusimicrobium pullicaecorum | reverse complement strand
TTGGGCTTGGGCTTGGGCTTGGGCTTGGGCTTGGGCTTGGGCTTGGGCTTGGGCTTGGGCTTGGGCTTGGGCTTGGGGAAGGCCTAGGCACCCACTGAAAGATTGCTGTGGACTTTAAACCTGGCGGGGCTGAAAAGCATCCAATCCGTATGGCTGAACGCTGTTCCCGGACAAGGAAGGCGCAGGGGGTTTTAGGCGTAGGAGTGGGGGTAAGTCCAGGCACTCACTGTGGACTTAAAAAAGCCTCCGGCGGGGCCAGCGCACCAGCCTTGAAAGAGGACTGAAGCCCCAACACTTCCAAATGGAATAGGGGAATAAGCTATAAATGACAGAAAACCTATAAAGGCCTCAAGGGTTCCGGTAGATAAGCCTTTTCCTCAAAGGACAAGGGGTATCTCGGAGGGGTGATTCTCCCCTATTGCGGCCCGGGGCCGAGATTTCGCCCAATACAAGACTAGTTCCGCAACGCAAGGTCACCAGGGGACAATTCTCCCCTATTGCGGACCGACCGGCCTGAGGACTAATCAAATACGCCCTCTCACCACGTGAGGCCCTTCTAACACGGGATAAGCAAAGATAGGACGGCTCAAAACGTACCGCCTCAAACAGGGCAGCCAAATACAGCGTTTTAGTTCCTGCGCAAGACGCCTCAAACAGGGCCCGCCAAACAGTTCTAACTTCCGCAAAGGAGCTCACCTCAAAGCAATGGCAAATGCAGCCGGTGTTATGTAAATGCTTCCGACGCCTTGTAAATACTTGCGGCGTTGTGAACACCTCCAGGGCAAAACCGCCTCCCCCGCCGACGCAACTGGGCATATCGCGTTTTTTGCCGGTGCAAGATCGAAAAATAAAACGAGGGAAGCCAGGGGGATAAGCAAAGTTAGTTTTCGGCAGCCCCCTAGGGCCCTTATTAGGCAGGGAGCACGTCGCGTTTTCTTCGCGGTCCCGTCGGAGAAACAGATAAAAAATCTTAAGACCCGAGCCAAACGGCGCGCGGCAAAATGAATCCGCGGGCTTATATGGCCCGGGCCTGCACACGCCCCAACGAGCCGAAAAAGAATAGGGGAATAGGCAACCCGATGCGGCCAAGCACAAATTTTTGGAACAAAGGGTTTCTGCTCCAATCCGTTCGGGTCCCCCGCCGCATTTTAGAGAGTTTCTCCCCCCAATGTCTTTCTTTCGCTTGGGCGACGATACTTTCCCCGCTCGTTTTCCCCCCTATCTTTCGAGTCCCCGCCGCATTTTAGAGAGTTTCTCCCCCCAATGTCTTTCTTTCGCTTGGGCGACGATACTTTCCCCGCTCGTTTTCCCCCCTATCTTTCGAGTCCCCGCCGCATTTTAGAGAGTTTCTCTCCCCCCAAAAAGGCTGAAACGCAACCGCGAATGTAGCGTATCTCCCCCCTTCAGATGAAAAATCCCCGGAACCAGCCCCATAAAAAACCCCTCGGCTAAGCCGGGGGTTTATAGATACCATTCGTTCAATCCGTCAAACGGGAGAATAAATAAAATGATATCGGCAGTCATCTGAAAACAGCTCATTTTTTCTGAGCGGACTTTTGCTCTTCCGCTTTTTTCTGTATCAGCTCAAAGGCGTTTTCCTTCATTGCTTTGCTGTTTTCCATTATGTTTTTGTTAGACAAATTGCTCGGGTTTTGCGCCGTTCGCGTCTGCTGGGCCGATGCGGCGGCATCTTTTTCGGATTCGTTTACTTGGTTTCCCAAACTTAAGGCGTTTCCAGCGGCCGCCGTAGCGGCAGAAGCAGGCGCTTTAAAATCCTTCGCTGCGAGCGGTTTATAACCGCTCATAGAAGTAGCGGACGCCGAAGAAGGCACCGCATTGGCCCCCCCTCCGCCCGCGGGCGAACCCGCCACGGCGGCCGTTTGACGGGCGCTATTTCCCGCCGACACAGGACGGAAAACCGCCGTTTCAGTTGTTGGACGGAAAACTTGCACCTGCGTGGTGGGGCGGGTCACCGCCGTCGTCGTTTCCGGGCGCTGGACGACTGCCTGGGTAACAGGGCGCGACACGGCAGTTTGCGTTGTCGGGCGGAAAACCGTCACTTGCGTCGTCGGACGGGATACTTTTACCTCCGTCACCGGGCGCTGGGCATACGCCCCGCTCGCACCGCCTAACAACAACCCCGCCAAAACAGCATAGGTAACCATCTTCATAACTTTCCCCCATTCTAAATAAGATAGACGCCCGTTTTTCCCCATCCGAAAAAGCGTACAAACCGCCGCCGAGCGCGGACAACGGTCCGCGCAAAATTATTTACCGGCAGGACCGCCCGACACATTCATAAACGCGGCGATATCCGCCGAGTGGGCGCCCAACGCATCCGTTACTTGTTTGTCAGCCGCTCCGCCCTTGCTGCCGCCCGCGGACGCCGCACCTGCATTTCCGCCCATCATAGCTCCCATCGAGCCGGCCATTTTTTGCAAACCTTCCAAACCTTTCATCAGCCCCTGCACTTGAGCCATCGCCGCGGCGGGATCACCCGCGGCGGCCGGAGCCGCTTGCGCACCGGCTGCCCCAGCGGCCGCAGCCGAAGCAGGCGCCGAAACCGCCTCTTGCGCGGGCGTGGCGGCTTTCTTGCCGCTGACCGATGCCGCACCAGCGGCCGGCGCACGCTGTACATTTATCCGTGCGTCTACGGCTTGATCGGTTTGGGCCACTTGTTCTTCAAACGTTTTCGGAGCCGACTGCTGGGCGGTACCG
Source organism: Candidatus Avelusimicrobium pullicaecorum (assembly GCA_944322825.1). Classification (GTDB taxonomy): domain Bacteria; phylum Elusimicrobiota; class Elusimicrobia; order Elusimicrobiales; family Elusimicrobiaceae; genus Avelusimicrobium; species Avelusimicrobium pullicaecorum. The sequence goes on along the minus strand of CALUQD010000004.1, from coordinate 80,023 downwards.
GCCGTTTCGGTCTGCACGCCCTGCGTCTGCACGCCTTTGCTCCAGTCGCGGTGGCGGGCGCTGTAATTGCTAAAAGTACGCGTTTGGGTGTTGGAATTGGCGGCACTTTCCTGGGCGTCCAACGCGGCCGAACGTCCAAAATTGGGCCGATTGGAAGCACCGGCTTTATAAGTTTGGGCAGAAGCCGGCAGATATAAGGCGAAAGCCATTATTAAAAATAAAATTTTCATAATTCCTCCTGTTCTCTACTTAATTATAGTATATCTGCCAAGAAAAACGTGTCAAGACAAGAAGGAAAATTTTTTGCTACACTGTAGACAATGAATCCTTCTCCGTACGACGTAATTATCATCGGTGCCGGCGCCAGCGGGCTTGTATGCGCGCTGGAGTGTGCCCGCGCCGGACGCAAAAAAACCCTGGTGTTGGAGAAAGACCCTCAACCCGCCCACAAAATTTTGGCCAGCGGCAACGGCCGCTGCAATTTGACTAACGCCCGCGTGGCGCCGGCCTATTACCACGCGCCGCAAGAACTGATTACGGCCGCGCTGAGCCAATTTTCCTTTCAAAACTGTTTGGACTATTTCGCCCGCCTGGGCGTACTGACGACCGAAGAAGAACTGGGGCGCATCTTTCCGGCCACCGGCAAATCCACGGCTGTAGCCGAACCCTTAAAACTGGCCTTGGCCGAGGCCGGGGCGGAGCTTGTTTGTTCCTGCCCGGCGGTGCGTATTAAGCGGGGCAAAACCTTCACCGTAACCACACAAGACGGACGCACCTTTCAAGCTAAAAAGCTGGTGCTGGCCTGCGGTTCTTGTGCATACCCGCAGATTGGCGGCACCCAAAGCGGCTACGAATTGGCCCGTTCGCTGGGGCATACGCTCATCACGCCGCGGCCGGCATTAAGTGCCCTGTGTGTCAAAGAAACCGCCCTGGCGCGGTTAGCGGGCGTGCGCTGCCAAGTACATTTAACCGCCAAGCAGAATAATCTTTTATTGGATGAGGCACAAGGGGAAGTGCTGTTTACCCACTACGGGCTAAACGGTCCGGCGGCGCTGAACGTCAGTTCGGCCGTATCGCGCGCGCTGCCGCGCGGGAATGTTTCCCTGACGCTTAATTTTTTCCCGCAATTAAAGGACCCGCAAGCGTTTTTACAGGCACGCTTGGAAACCTACGCCCAGCGGCGGCCGAAAGATTTTTTAGCCGGTATTTTGCACGAAAGCGTAGCCAATTTGCTGATTGATTTTATCGGGCTTCGCAAGAACCTTCCGATACGCGAACAAACCCCCAACACGCGCCAGCGGCTGGTGCAGACGCTGTGCGCCTGGCCGCTTACGGCCACCGGCGTCCGCCCGTGGAACGAGGCGATGGCCGCGACGGGGGGTGTAAATACGCAAGAAATAAACTATAATACATTTGAGTCGCTTAAATGCCCGGGCCTGTATGTAACGGGCGAATTGTTGGATGTGGACGGCAAAAGCGGCGGATTTAATTTGCATTTTGCCTGGGCTTCGGGCTTTGCCGCGGCGCAGGCACTTGCAGAGGAGAAATAACATATGGCAGACATCGTCAGAAAAACAACCAGCTTGAACGACCCGCTTCACGTGGGTTTTATCCGCACGTATTACATTGAAGGAAAAGAAGTCTATTCCGAAACGCTCGACAAAAACCTGGACATCGAAAAACATTCCGGCACTATGCCGGACGGCACCGTGAAAGAATTTTTTGAAAACGGCAAAGTATATTTTGAATGTGAATTTAAAAACGGCCAGCGCAACGGCGCGTGCAAAATTTACTTTGACAACGGCAAAGTAAGCATTGAAAAATACTATGAAAACGGTATGCTCCAGGGCAAAGCGCGCGTGTTCCACCCGACGGGCAGACTGTATAAAGAATTTTCCTACGTGGACGATATCCAGGACGGCAAACAAGTAAAATACTACCCGGACGGAAAAGTGTTGGAAACAGCCGAATACCGAAAAGGCTACTTAAACGGTTTATGCAAAGTCTACACGCCCGACGGGGATTTGCGTTCCGAATGCACCTATAAAAACGACAAAATCGTGGGCGATAAAATCATTTACCATCCCAACGGCACCATTGCGCTGATTTCCCCCCACAAGGACGGCAAGCCCCACGGCGTAACCAAAAAATTCAGTGAAACGGGCGAACTGATTGAAGAATGGTTCTTTGAAGACGGTATTTTAACGCTTAAAAAAGTGCATTAAACTATCTTTTTCTGACGATATAACCCCGGCGTGCGTAAAGCGCGCCGGGTTTTTTTGCGCCCCACACAGCTTTTTTTATTTGCCCTTTACCCGCAAGCGATTTTGTAAAATATAAGAGTCGCCCGGCTTTCGGACGTTTTTAGAAGTGTGAGGTTATTGGTATGGCAACGGCTGTATCTATTGCGGAGAAAAATCCATTTAAAGCAAAAACCATTTCCCGCCTGCTTATCAAGTTTTCCGCTCCTGCAATGGCAGGAATGTTCGTCAACGCGATTTACAACATTATTTCCCGTATTTATGTGGGGCAGGACGTCGGCGCCAACGGACTGGCCGGTATTACGATTTTGTTCCCGCTGGGGCTTATCTATATGGGTTTCAGCGCGCTTATCGGGGTAGGCTCCAATGCGTTGTTTTCCATCCGCTTGGGCGAAAAGAAGGAAGAAGAAGCCCAGCTGATTTTGGGCAACGCCTTTGTGTTATTGGTGTTGGCTTCGGGGTTAATTACGCTGCTAAGCTACCTGTTTTTGGACCAATTTTTAGGTTTTTTAGGCGCCGACAGCGAAGTGCTTCCCTACGCGCGCGATTATGCCAAAGTGGTGCTGCCGGGCTATTTTTTATTCGGTATCGGCGTGGGGTTGAACAACTTTATCCGGTCTTCCGGCCACCCCAAAACGGCGATGGGCACGCAGTTTATCGGGGCGTTTATCAACATTGCGTTGGGGCCCGTCTATATTTTTGTGTTTCACTGGGGTATCCAAGGTGCGGCCGCCGCTACGGTGACGGGGCAGCTCATTTCGTTTATTTGGATTATGCTGTTTTTTACGGGCCAGCGCAGCTTTTACCGCCTGCGCTGGAAGTTCTTCCGCCTGAAAAAATACATTGCCTTAAACAGTATGGCAATCGGTTTTTCGCAATTTGCGTTTCAGCTGGCCTCCAGCACGCTTAACATCATTTTGAACCATTCGCTGTTAAAATACGGCGGGAACCTTGCTATTTCCGCAGTGGGGATTGCGGTCAGCGTCAACACGCTGGTGACGATGCCGCTGATTGGTATTTCGCAAGGAGCCCAGCCGCTGATTGGCTACAACTACGGCGCCCGCAAGTATTCCACCGCCATCCAAACGCTTAAAATGGCGATGCGCTGGGGCGTGGTCATTACCACCACCGGCTTTATTTTGCTGGAAGTGTTCGCCCGCCCGATTGCCTCGGCCTTCAACGCCAACGATACGGCCTTGGTGGACTTGGCGGCCCGCGTCATCCGCTTGTTTAACATCTTACTGCCGATTATTCCGCTGCAAATTTTAACGACCAGCTTCTTCCAGGCTATTAACAAACCGCTTAAAGCGGCTTTCTTGAGTTTGTCGCGCCAGGTGTTGCTGGTTATTCCGCTGGTGCTTATCTTGCCGCTTTTCTGGGGGCTGACGGGGGTGTTTTTGGCGCCGGTGTTTGCCGATGCCATTTCCACTTCTATCGCCGTCAAAATGATTTCGGATTTCTTCCACAAGCACGGGCAGAACTTCTTTTTTAGCAAGCGGCCCGCGCCCAAGAAAGCGACGGCATAAACACAATGTGCCCAAAATTTACCCGGTTTTTCTTACGGAAAAACCGGGTTTTTTATCGAGTAGAATTTGCGGTAAGAGGCCAATGAGAGAGCCCCACTTTAGCAAGCGATTTAGGCGCCCTAAAAGGGGCGCTTAGGGCAGGACTTCAAAGCGCACTTCCTGCACCTGGCCCGCGCAGGCAACGGACAGTTCGTGCTTGCCGGGCGAAAGCGTCCACCAATCCTGGCAGGAGCGGCCGGGGCGTTTTTTGCCGTCCAATTGCCAGGTACATTTTTGTTCCGGGCACGCCGCCGCAAACCGAACCGCCTGCGAAGCCAGCGGCACGGACGGATCTATTTTGTACACGTCGCCAGGCTCGGGGGAAAGAATTTGAAGCGTTTGCGGTGCGTGCGTATGTTTGCCGTCGCAAACGGACGGCAGGCGATTTGGGTAAAACACTTCTTCCTGGGTGTGCACACAGTGTTCGCCGGCCAAAAGCCCGCTTTGAGTGCAGACCAAGGCGCGCTGTATGCCTTCGGGCGCGGCAAACGCGGGGGACGGATATTTGCGCTGTAAATAGACAGCCAAATCGTGCATAATGGGGCCGGCCCCGGTAACGCCGGAAATTTTTTGCATAGGCGCAGCGTCAAAATTACCCACCCACACGCCAATCGTCCAGCGCGGAGTGTAGGCCATCGTAAAATTATCTTTGTAATCTTTGGACGTGCCCGTTTTGGCCGCCAACGGGAATGAAACCGACAGCGGCGAGTTCAGCCCAAACGCAGGCGCGCGGGCGTTATTGTCCGCCAGAATATCCGTCACCAGATAAGCCGTCTGTTCGGAAAAAATACGTTCTTCTCTCCCCGGCAGGCGAATAAGCGGCTCCTGCGCCACGATAAGCGGCTTATAAACGCCCCCCCGCGCCAAGGCGGCATAGGCATTGGTTAAATCCAACAACCGCACTTCCCCGTTGCCGAGCGCCAGGCCTAAACCGTAGAAATCAGCCGGTTTATCCAAACTCGTCAGCCCCGCGCGGCGCAACAGCGCCAGCAGATCGGCCGCGCCGGTTTTTTCGGCCGCTTTGACGGCGGGAATGTTGTACGAACACGCCAGCGCCGCGCGCGCGGACACGAAACCGTGGTAACTTTCGTCGTAATTGCGGGGGCGGAAGCCGCCTTCAAAAAAGGTATCCTCGTCGGACAGGAGCGAAGCGGGCGTCAACAGGCCGTTTTCAAACGCGAGGCCGTATACAAACGGTTTTAAGGCCGAACCGGGCTGGCGCAGGGCGCGGGCGCCGTCCACCTGGCCGTTGGTTTTGTCGTTGTAAAAATCGGCCGAGCCGACGTAGGCCAAGATCCCCCCGGTAGCGTTATCCACCACCACCACGGCCGCGTTGGTGACGTTTTCCTCTTTAAGCTGGGAAATATAATTTTTGACCAACTGCTCGGCGTAGAGCTGCAAATCGCGGTCCAGGGTAGAATAAACGTCTTTAGCGTCCGGCGGGATTAGCGGATACAGAAAGCGCGTAAAATGCGGCGCGTCAAACGGGCGCGCGGCAGATTTTAGTGCCAACTTTTCCGACAGCGCCAGCCGGTACATTTCTTCGTCAATAAATTCGTTTTCCCGCATACGCGTAAGCACCCAGTCGCGCCGTTTGAGCGCGCGCGAAAAGTGCTTGAGCGGATTGTAATAGGTGGGCGATTTAATCAGCCCCGCCAAGAACGCCGCCTGGGATAAAGACAAGTCCGACGCCGGCACATTAAAATAAAACCGGCTGGCGGCTTCCACCCCCTGCGTCAAATTGCCCAGTTCCAAAAGGTTAAAGTAATCCTCTAAAATTTCCTCTTTCGTCATTTTCCGCTCAAGCGCCAGGGCGTTGTAGGCTTCTTTGGCTTTGCCCCACAGCGTGCGCGGGCGCGGCTCCAGGGCGCGGGCCAGCTGCTGGGTGATGGTGGACGCGCCGGATACGATTTCCCCGCCCGAAGCATTCTGCCACGCGGCGCGCAAAACCGCCTTCACATCCACCCCGGGGTGGGTAAAAAAGCGTTTATCTTCCGCCGCCAGCACCGCGGCAATCAGCCACGGCGAAACTTCCCCCAGCGGAACAGGCAGGTAATAGGTGTTGTTTTCGGATAAAAAGCCCCGCATCGGCACGCCGGAGCGGTCGTAAATTTGTTTGGACGGCGATAAAAATGCTTCTTCCCCGCCTAAAACCAGGCAGGGAAGAAGCAATATAAAAAGCACCGTACAAACTTTTTTCATTATTTAATCACGAGCGTTTCCGTCGCGTTGCGGCCAAATACCGCCGGTTCATACATCTGGCTGGCCCACAGGCTCGGGTACGCAAACGTGCCCGCCACCGAGGCCGATACCAGGTACGAATAGGTATGTTCCCCGGCGGGCAGATAGTCGGCAAACGCGGCGATGCGGTCGTCGTATTTTTCGTCGCGTTCAAAGCCGTTGTAGGCACCCGTATTTAATGCGGCGGCCTGTTCCTGCGACTCGGTGGCCAGGGAGGTGTTGATGATTTCAAACCCGGCCGGGATGAAATCTTCCACCACCACAAAATACCGCGAAGCCGCATTTTTGACGCGCAAGGTAATTTTGTAGCGGTCGCCCGCCACAATTTCCGTCACGGGCTGGCCGTCCAGGGTGGTGATTTCGCGCGATACGGTAAACCCGGCGTCGACCGGTTTATCGTAGCGGAGCGGTTCGTACACTTGGCCCAAGGTATAGTAGAGCATACCCGCGCCTTTTTTGGCAAACGTCACGCGCGCTTCGGCGCCGTCGCCGTACACGTCGGCAAACGGAACAGAGGCGGAGGGATTATCCACCGTCCGGCCTTTAAACGAAGCCGACAGCAGTTCCTTTGCGCCCAATTTGGCGGACGCCGCGTAATCGGGCTCGGTGCTTTCAATAGCGCGGTAATAGGTATTTAACGCCGTAAACACCGCGGCGTTGACGCTGGTGTTGTTCCAGTGGCCTTCGGCGTTTAACTGGGAAATCAGCCACGAGGCCGTTTTGAAACCGTCCGCAAACGGCTGCTGGGCATACAACAACGCGTCCAGCGCCAAGGCCGTACCTTTGACGTTATCCATATGCAGCCAAGGCATTTGGGCGGGCGTGTCAAAATACGCGGCTTGGGGCGTATAGGCAAGGTGGTTTAAAATACCCTGCGCGATTTTTTCTTTTACCTGCGCCGTATTTTCCCCCGCCTGGGCGGCTTTCAGCAAATACGCTTTAGCCGGCAAGGGCAGGGAACCTATTTTGCCGTACAAATTATTAAACGCGCTTTGGACGTTTTGACCGTACAGCGCCAGCACATACACCGCATACGCGCGGGCGGTATCCGTTTCCAAAGACGAATAGGAATACGCCTTTTGCACTTTGCTGGAGAAAGCCCCTTCCAGCCATTGGGCGGCTTTTTGGAGGGCTTGTTCGGGCACCGTATAGCCCGCTTGTTTGGCCAGCTGCGCCACTTCCAGCGCGTAGGCGGTTACGTACGGGTCGGGCTGGGAATTTTTCCAATAGCCGAACCCGCCCGCGGCGGATTGGTAATCCGTCATCAAATCCAGGATTTCCTGCGCCTGTTTTTTGAGTTCGGACATATCGCCCAGTTTAAAATCTTCCACCAGCTGCGCACCCGTTACGACCGGCAGTATTTTGGACATTTTCTGCTCCAAACAATCGTACGGATACGTCATCAGATACACCATCGAACCTTTCAGGTTCAGCAGCGCGGTGGACGCCAGCGAAAGCGTAATGCGGTTGTCGGCCGACGCATTTATATTGCCGGGTTTATCCAGCAGTTCTTCCTGCGTGCCGTCCGTGGCGGCGTACAGCGCAAGCGTTTGCTGTTTTTCCACCGGCGAAACGGTCAGTTTTGTCTGCACGCCGTCGGAATCTTTTTTGCCTTTTACGCTAAACGCCACCTGGGCTGCGCCGTCCTGTATGGCTTCGCACGCCCACGTCACTTCCCGCGCCGCGCCCAAGGGCACGTTAACCGTTTGGGTTTCCGGCCCGGAAAGTTTTACAGCCCCTTCCGCGCGGGCGGATACTTCCATATCGCCTTTTTTATCCTCGTAATTGTACACCACCGCCCCGCAGGAGAATGTATCCCCTTTGCGCGCAAAGCGCGGCAGGTTGGAGGTAACCATCACCGGTTTGGAAACCTGGATGAACGTTTCGGCCGAGCCAAATTCGTCCGCGGTCATCGCCACGGCCATAATGCGGAATTTGGTCAGGTTGTCGGGCAATTTAAATTTCACTTCGGCGCGGCCTTTTTTGTCGGTCGTCACCAAGGCGTTGAAATACGGCGTAAACACGAAATTGGAGCGCAAGTCCACGCCGCCCAATTTAGCGTCCGACGAGCCGCCCCCGCCGCGGTTTTCGCCTTTTTCGCCAAAGTTGCGCTGGCCCACCACGTACACGCGGTTATCCATCGTAAACACGGACACGGGGCGCGAACCGTAAAATTCGCTGAATAAGTCGGGCGTTTTAAAATCGCTTAACGCCAGCACGCCTTCGTCCACCACCATCACCACCACTTCGGCGGGCGTATTTTTGGCGTTGGGCTTGGCGGTGATTTTAAGCGTCACTTCGTCGCCCGGCTGGTACTTGGTTTTGTTGGGTTTGATGACCGGTTCGATTTTCTTGGAATCGGGCACCACATTCAAATTGACGTACCCCACTTTGCCTTGGGGTTTGCCCAAGTCCAAACCTTTTTCGTCCACGGGGTCCGCCGTGCGGCCGCGCACCAGCGTCACGCTGACGTAGACATTGGGCAGGTAGGACGGCTTAACCGGCACTTCCACATAGTCCGCGCCGCCTTTGACGGTGGTCACCCACGCGTCCAAAATGCCTTCGCGCTCCACGGTAACCAAGGCGAGGGCTTTTTCGTACGGGGATTGGACCGAAATGCGCGCCGTTTTGCCCGGCTTATATTCGTTTTTATCCGCAGTGAGGACGAGCAAATCGTCATCCGTCTTTTTCCAATAAGCCTGCCCTTCGCCATACACAAAGATGTCAAACCCGCCGATGACTTGGCGGCCTTGCTCATCCTGCGACGTAAGCGTTACATAGTAACTGCCGGATTCCTGGGGCGTAAAGCGCAGTTCGGCGCCCTTTTCGCCCACTTTTAAGGTTTGGGAAGGCAGCTGCGTCACTTTCTTTTCGCTCACCCATTCCAACCGGCCCGAAAGGCCCGTTTTGCGGATGCTGAACCATTGTTCTTTATGGATTTGCGCCGTCACTTCGGCTTCGGTGCGTTTGCCCTGCGGCGTGAGCGCCACAATTTCCGCCCGGACGGGTTCGCCCACTTCCACCCGCTCGGAAAGCAGTTTGGCCCCCAAGTAAAAAGCGGCCGGGTGCACCAACACCGATGTGCGGGCAAAGAGTTCCTGCCGCGCGGGCGACTGGACGCCCAGCTCGGCATAGACGCGCGTGGGGAACGATACGGACGGCATCCGCGCCGAGAACGACAACGCGCCTTTTGCGTCTAATTCACCCGACGAATTAAGCAGCAGTTTGCCGTTTTCCTTATATTCGTTTTCGCGCAGGAAATAGGGCGTAAAGGTGTATCCGTTAAAACCTTTCGGCTCAAACCAATCCATTTCGCGCCGCAGGGTCCACTGCGCTTTGGCCTGCGCCAACGGCGCGCCAAAATTGTACTGCGCCGACGCCGCAAACGCGGCTTCCTGCCCGGAGAGGTAATCCTCTCCTTCGGCGCGCAGGTTCACTTTAAAATCCGCCTGTTTGACGGCTTCCACCTCAAACGGATAGAACGCGGAAGGAACATCTTTTGCGTCTTTAACCGCCGGTATAAAGCGCACGCCCCAGCGGCCGGTAAAAGCGTTTTTGGGAATATCAAATTTTAAATCAAACGTACCCATACCCGAAGATACGGTCACGTCCTGTTTGAACACTTCTTCGCCGCGGGAATCGCCGATGGTCACCGTGCCGCGCACCACATCGGGCAAGCGCCAGGAGCCGTCCGCCATCAAGCGCACGATACCTTTTATATACATCGTTTCACCCGGGCGGTAGACGCCGCGGTCCGCAAACAACACCGAGCGGATATATTCCTGCTGCGGGTTATAGTCGTAGCTCAAATTAAAGCGCCACGGCTCCAGCCCTTGGTTCCACAAACTGCTGACCACCGCATCGCCCCCCGCGCTGGAAACAAATGCGTAAATTTCCGGCTGGCCCCAGGACGGGATTTGCGTATCCAGTTTTTTCCAGCCCGGCGCACGGGCCAGACCGTTCATATCGGTACTGCCCGTCCACAAAATTTTGTTCGTTTTGTCGCGCAGTTCCACCGCCAGGTTCGCCAGCGGCTCGCCCGTCTGCAGCGAAGTCGCCCAGAGCAAAATGTCTTCCGGCGAGGTTTTAAAGGTGACGCCTACGTCGGTGATGTTATCGGTGGAGGAAACCCAGCAGCCCTTGTCGCCGTATTTTTTGCCGGTCAATTTAACCTGGCTGAACACAATGCTGTCCTTGGCGGTGGGGTTGAATTTCGTCAAATCAATAAACGTTTTATAGGTGCGGTCTTTGACGTCCTTAAACGTATAGTTGCCGGAAAACGTCAGGTCCGTCAGCGGTTTTTGGGCACAGTAGCTGTTGGCAGCCTTATCAAAAGGAATAAAGTTTTCCTTATTAAACCGCGCGCCGCGCACCGGCAGCGAAGGAGTGTTCATCAGGTCAATCGGCAGGCGCGGGCTTAAATAGCTTTCCAGCACGCCTAACCCGCCCGAAAAATCCGCCGCCGGGCAATAGCCGTTATTGGATACCGTAAAGGTATAATCCTGTCCCAGCTGGTTGCCGTAAATATCTTGGAGATTTTTGTTAATCGTTACGGTAATGTTTTGGCCGGGCTGCAAGTCCAGGAAGGAAAGCATCGTGCGGAAATACGCCGCGCCGGTTTTTGCGTCTATCACGTCCGTACCCAAAGCGTTAAGTTCCTGCTCCGTCATTTGGCGTTTGGCCGAGGCCGGCTCCACCTTGGCGGCGGCGTACAGCTCGCGCATACGCACCGGGGAAGAAAAATCCACCGACGGGACAAACGGCAAACAACCTTCTTTCACCGCGCCCAGCACGGACAATTCCGGATAGGTATAGAAACTGGTTTCATACGCTTTGGCCATCCCCAACGAACCGCGGGTGCCTTTCAGCCCTTCTTTAAAAGTAAGGGTGTAGCGGGTGCCTTTTTGCAGGGTGTCTAACGCATTGACCGCTATAATGCGTTCTTGTTGGTAGTAGGAAAAATCTTTTTCCCATTCCAGCTGGCTGATGGGCCGAATGATTAACGGAACGGTTTTTTTAACATCGGGGCGTTTGGTTTTGGAAAGACCGATTTTTTCGCTTAATGTCGGCTCCGGCGAAACCATATAGGAAAGCTCGGCATAGTCGTTAATGGTTTCCAAATCCACCGGCATATTAAATACTACATATAAGGTAGGGTACAAATTAATCCAGCGTTCGTTGTTGCCGGGGCGGACCATATTCACCTGCGGGCGGGGCGTTGTAAAATCAAACGTATACGCCTGCGCCAGTTTCTGCCCCGATACAGGCGATTTAAAACCGGCTTTGAGCTTTACCGTAAACGCGGTGGCGTCCGGCCAGTCGGAAGTGGGTTCGAACACGAGCGTCTGCGTTCCGCTGTAGCGGCAGGAACCTTTTACCGCGGGCGTGATGGAAATGGGGCAGTCGGAAGACGAAAATTCGCTTTCTTCCCCAAGCGCTACCACAGGCTGGTTAAAGGTGATGTTCACGGCCTGACGCCCGGTATAAGTCAGCTGTCCTTTGGGCGTGGCAGATAGTACTTTTAAGGCGGGTGCGGCAAACAAAGCCCCGGCCGCCAACATAAACGTAACAGCCAACGCGCAGCCGCGCACCCATAAACGATTGGATTGCATAAAATTCCCTCCCTGCAAGATATCATATTGTAGCATTATTTGCAGACCGCACAATACCCCCTTTCTTCGAAAATTGCCGTTTTTGCGCACCTAATTATTTTTTTAGAAAAATTGGGGGAGATTTTCTTATCCAAATATGCTATCCTTTACTAGAAGTATTTAAAAACATAACACAAGGAGTTCGCCATAGTATGAAAAGAAATCTTGCTTTGGTCTTTGGCGCGCTTTTGATGGTTGCCACGGCGCAGGCTGCGGTCACCGTAGAAGCTAACGGCAAAGTAACCAACTACAACAATGGCAGTGTTGTATCCGTAACAGGCAATATGGATACCACTGTTACGTACAATGGGGTAAAAGTTTTTATTCCCAAAGGCGTAAAAGCGACCGTTAAACAAGCCGCCAACGGCGATGTAACGGTAGAAGGCAGCAATTTCGCCGGCGTTAAAATCAACAACGCCACCGTTAATGCTACCGGCAACGCCTCTTTCTCCGTCAACCCCAACACGCAAGTCATCACCGTTAACCAGGGTTATATCACGGTAACCGATGCCAACGGCAAAACCGCGGGCGTCGCCAAAGGGGCTTCTGTGTCTGCCAAAAACGTGGTACAGGGTTCCGCGTCTGCGGCCGTCACCGATGAAGTGCCTGCTTTCGTAGCCGCCACGGCGGTAAGCAGCACCGCTTCCGAACAGGCCACCCAGAACGTAGCCGAAACGCTCAGCCCTTCGGCTCCGCGCTAAGTCTTAGGAGAAAACACACGATATGAAAAAAATCGCAATCGTATTTTTAACCGTGCTTATGGCGTGGCCTGCCGCCGCCCAGACGCCGCTTAAATTTATGGTGTCTGAAGACGTCAGCTATGATGACAACATCTACTTGACCGACGACAACACCAAAGATTCGTTCATCAGCTCCACCCAGGTGGGCGCGAACTACAAAGCCAATGTACCCGGTTCCGGCTTGGAACTTTCGGCCACCGGCTTGGTAGGCTACAACGCCTATACCGAAGACAGCTCCAAAAACAACTATTGGAACGCCTTCGCCAATGTGGACTTGAAAAACGATATGTTCAACGTCGGGGATAACTTCCTGTACACCTCCGATCCGGCCAACAGCGAACTCACGGAACGCGCCGAACGCATCAACAACACGGGTTATATCAGCTTCAAAACCTCTACGGAAAAAACCCTGGGTTTCGGCTTGTTTGCGGACGATTCTTTTGACCGCTATTTCCAAGCTGAATACGGCGACGCCTTGAACCGCAACCGCGTGAACGTAGGCGCCAAACTGTTCTACAATGTTTCCCCGAAGACCAGCTTCTTTGCGGAATATATGTACTCGGACATCGCGTATGAAACCAATAAAGACAACAACTCTACCGGCAGCACCGTCGGTTTGGGTGTGGAAGGTGACATCACCGCGACCGTGAACGGTATCGCCAAAGTAACCTACGCTATGCGCGACTACGACAACGACGTCGCCGGCGTGAACAACTACAATGACCTCTTTGGTTATTATGTAGCTTTGGAATGGCAGCCGACCGACCGCAACACGATCCGCTTGTCCGGCGAACGCAGCATGCAGGAATCTATGTATGGTTCCAACCGCTACTACGCCGACACGCTGGTTTCGCTGTATGGTTCGCAGAAAATCTTTGACAAATGGACCGCTTCCTTGACCTTGGGTTGGGAAAATATGGCGTATGACCGCTATGTGGGCAACACCAAGAGAAACGACGATCTGTACACGATCCGCCCCGCGCTGGATTATCAGTTCAAAGATTGGCTGTCCGCCGGTGTGTGGTATCAGTTCCGCACCCGCCAGTCCAACACGAACCCCTTTGACTATAACCGCAACCAAGCGGGTATCTACGCCAAAGCGTTGTTCTAATCAAAATTGCCTGATTAACCCCGCCTTCGGGCGGGGTTTTTTTATGTAAAAATTCCCCGCTCTGCCGAGGGCAAATTTGTGTTGTTCCCCCAAAAGGCCTTTTTTCCACTCGGAAAAATCTTGGCGCCAGCGCGCCTCTCGCCGGGAAAAACAAACCCGGCGGCGGAAATACTTTAGGGAAGAGCAAACCGCGGAGGGGAAGGTTTTGGTATCCCTACCGGGGAACCGGCGGGAAAGTTTTTTGACCCGGGCGCAACGGCAATATACACACCCGCGCCACCCCCTAACCGTTTGATTTTTTCCCCCCGCGAAAAAAGACTCCCCAAGCCCGCGCCGGCACACTGGGGCGATTGTCGCGCCGAACAAACAAACTTTTACCTTAGGCGCCCCCCTCTCTAAATCCGATATGTACGACCCCGCACAAACATTCACCCGATAAAAGGTGCGCAAAAAAGCCGCCCGCAGGCGGCTTCAAAAAATTCTCATACGCACTTTTATTAATACTGCAACATCCACACGCCATAGGCCGGTATTTGCGCCATTTTATGGGCACCGAACATCGGCTTGTATTTCTTTTTAAGGAGTTTTTCCGGCACGGGCTGGGCCGTATCCGTCGGGTTTAAGACCAGCGTATATTTGGCCCCGGCGTACTTCCACGTTTTGAGTTCCAACGCGCCCGCTTTAGCCGCCGACACGGGGTTTTTGACCTCTTTTCCCCCCTCCAACACCGGGCGGAAGGAAGAAATTTCCTGCGTAACCGGCACAATGCGCGCCCAGTAGTCGGGCGCGGCAGACGGAAGGGGTTTCCCGTTGGTCGTAAAAATAAAATAGAACAAGCCCGTCGCCCCGTTCATAATGGCGTCATACGACATAAAGCGCAGTTCTTCCTGCGTCGGAAAACGCCCAATGCGCTCATGGTCCGGGCGGTATTGTTTATATTCTTTCCAGTCAAATAACTGCACGACGGCCCACAGCGGCTTATCCGGCCGGTCCGTCTTTTGAATTTCCGCCCGCGCCAACGCAATTTGCTCGCCAAAAGACGTAAGCGGCAAATGCGGCACCGGGTACCAATCCACCATAAACACGTCCGATAAATCGTAAAACGGCACGGCGGTTTTGCCTTGGCCCACCACTATCGCCGTCGGGTGGTCGGGGAACGTTTCTTTGGCCTGCCGGTGGCTTTCGGCCACGCGCTCGCGGCTCCAGCGGGCCACGTCCGGCTCGTCCACCAAATACCACGCCAGCACCGGCCACGACTGGGCCTGCCCGGCAACGGTTTTATCTTCTAAAATCCGCCGCGGATAAAACAGCGTTTTCATTCCCTCTTTCTGCGCCGCTTCCGCCAGCCGGCTTAACAACGCCGGGTCCTGCCGGTACGTCTGCAAGCAGGAAAACCCCGCTTTTTTAAGGAGCGAAACATCCTTTGGGTCATTTACCCCGTACATACAAATCGGAAATTCGCCCGCGTACGCCGCGGCCGAACAAGCCAGCAATAAGCTGAGAAACGTCGTTTTAGCCCACATAAGAATCCTTGATAAACGCGCGGATACCCGTTTTAATCATAATTTCGATATCCAGCCACAGCGAGCGGTTTTTGATATACCACACATCGTAAGAAAACCGCGTGAACGCCGCATCAAAGGCTTGTTTTTCTCCGGAAGGGTGCGCTTCATCTTTTATTTTATAGTTAGGCGGTGCTTTGAAATTCAGCTGCGCCCAACCCGTAATGCCCGGCTTTACAATCGTGCGAATCGTATGGTTGGGGATATTTTCATTTAAAATACTCAGCTCCCCTTCCCACAGCGGACGAGGCCCTACAAACGACAATTCCCCCTTCAGTACATTAATCAGCTGCGGAATTTCATCTAGCCGGAACCGACGAAGCCAATTTCCCGTTTTTGTAAAGGCTTCCTCGGCAGATTCCTGATTCTTTTGTTTAATCGTACGAAATTTATAGATATAGAACGACTTGCCCATATATCCCACCCGTTTCTGCCGGAATAACGGCTTTTCGTGGTCTACCCCTTTAATTAACAGCCAAATAAAACACCCCAGCGGAAGCAACACGGGCAGCATCAGCACCGCCAATCCGAAATCCATACATTTTTTGAGCATATTGTATGTGGCACTAAACCGACGGTTGCCAATCCCCAACAAAAGCCATACCCCATTGGAAATACTCTCGTGCGATACCCGGCGGAAAATTCGTTCAAACGCGTTAAAATCCGAATCCACGCTGGCCCCTTTGCCGATAAAATCGCGCGAAATCCGATTCCACGCCTCGGAATTGGCATCCAACAACCGGCGGCTGACAATCACTTGGTCCAAATTGCGCAGGGAATAATTTTTGTCCGCCAGCGGCTCCGGGTCGTGGGCGCGCAGATTAAACCCGGAAGAATGTTGGACTTCCGCCAAAATTTCATTCATCGTCGGACTTTCCCCAAACAACAACAGGTTAGTTTTGGCAAAGTCCAGTTTAAAATAGGTTTTGCGCTGCCAATAAATGTAGCAGAAAAACAAAAATAAGACCGCCACCAGCACGGTTTTGGGCGTGGCGACCGCATAAATAGGCGTAATGAAATAAATCACCGCCGCCGAAGCCAGCACGCTTAAAACAAACGCCACCAACAGCATTTTATAGTGCACGGCACGCTTGCGCAAAGATTGGACGTCGTAAAACGAAAAAATCCACAGAAAAAATACACAGAGGACGAAAATCGGAAAAAATACTTCCACGTTGTACAGGTAATGCGGCAGGCTAATGCGCGCGGTACGCAACGCAACCACCCCGAACAAAATGCCAAAAAAAGCAAAACAATCCAACAGCACAAACCATTTTTTTGACTTCATTTAGACTCCATTTTTTCGCGCCACATTTCCAGCAGTCCTTCTTTGAGGGAAATGCGCGGCACAAACCCGATTTTTTTAATTTTGGAAATATCCGCCGATGACAATTTAACATCCCCCGGACGTTTGGGCCGAAACACGCGCCCCGGTTTGCGCCCGGAAATTTCTTCTATTAAATCCGCCAGCTCTAAGAGCGAAGTCGTCTTCCCGCTGGCCACGTTGTACGTTTCCCCCGGCTGCGCTTTTAAAGCCGCCAGCAGGTTGGCCTGCACCACATCGCGCACATTCACAAAATCGCGGCTTTGCTGTCCGTCCCAATCAATGCCCAAAGGACGGTTTTGCTCCGCCAGTTGCATAAATTTGGCAATCACCGCCGCATAGGCGGAATTCGGGTTTTGCCCCGGGCCAAACACGTTAAAATAGCGCAAAATAACGGTTTCCAGCTTATAATTTTCCGTATAGAGGTTGCACAGCCGCGCACCGGCCTGTTTGGACCACGCATACGGGGATTGGCAATCTTCCGGCGTGTCTTCCCGGTACGGCAATTCCGGCCGGTTGCCATACACGGCGCTGGAGGACGCAAACACCACCCGGCGCACGCCCTGCCGGCGGGCCGCTTCCAGCACGTTGCCCGTCCCGCGGACATTGATTTCTTCGGTCACCAGCGGCTTATCTATGGATTCCACCACAGAGGATAACGCCGCGTGATGCAGTACATAATCCGCCCCGGCAAACGCCTGTTGGACGGCGCGCCAATCGCGGATGTCGCCTTCAATAATATCTATTTTGTCCACAATATCGGACAAATTGGCGCGGAAACCGCCCGAAAAATTATCAAACACCCGCACGCGCTGACCGCTGCGGACGAGTTCTTTGGCCAAATGAGACCCAATAAAACCGGCCCCGCCAGTAATCACCCAAGTAAATTGTTCTTTTGGCATAAAACAGGAAAAATGAAATAATGTAAATAAATTATTAGTTCTATTATACCGTTTTGAAAGCAATCCAACAAGAAAATAGCCTTAATTAAAACTTCACCCAGCAACATCTGGCCGTACAACCAGGACTAATCTCTTTTAAATAGATCACGGGTATACACTTTATTTCTTATATCATCCAATTCTTCATTATATCGGTTAGCAATGACAATATGAGATCGATTTTTAAAGTCTTGCAAATCATTCACTATCTCACTACCAAAAAAAGTTGCTCCATCTTCTAGTGTCGGTTCATAAATAATAACAGTAGCACCTTTAGCCTTAATACGTTTCATAATGCCCTGTATAGAACTCTGCCGAAAGTTATCACTACCTTCTTTCATTGTTAATCGATAAACCCCAATAATCATATCCTTTTCTTGTTTCGGGTTATATTGGGTATTTGCTTGATAATTATAATATCCAGCTTGTTTTAGAATTTGGTCAGCAATAAAGTCTTTTCTCGTACGGTTAGAAGCTACTATGGCTTGAATCAAATTTTGTGGCACATCCGTATAGTTAGCAAGCAGTTGTTTGGAATCTTTAGGCAAACAATAGCCACCATAACCAAAAGACGGATTATTATACTGGCTACCAATGCGAGGATCTAAACACACACCTTCAATGATTTGCTGCGTATCAAGACCTTTGATTTCAGCATAAGTATCCAACTCATTAAAATAGCTTACACGTAAAGCTAAATAAGTATTGGCAAAAAGTTTTACTGCCTCTGCTTCAGTATATCCCATAAATAACACAGAAATATTTTGCTTAGCAGCGCCATCCTGGAGTAATTGGGTGAAATGATGAGCTTTTTCCAACAAAAACGAATCAGATAAATCCGTTCCTACAATAATACGTGAAGGATAGAGGTTATCATATAAGGCATGTCCTTCTCGCAAAAATTCTGGACTGAAAAGGAGATTTGTTATTCCTAATTCTGAACGGATTTTTTGGGTATAACCTACTGGAACTGTGGATTTAATAACTATTGTGGCCCTTGGATTATAGATTTGGACTTGTTTTATAACAGATTCAACCGCCGCAGTATTAAAATAGTTCTGCTTCGGATCATAATTTGTTGGAGTAGCCACAATAACCCATTCGGCTTGTTCATAAGCCACTCTAGGAACAGTCGTCGCCTTCAGATGTAAGCATTTATTTGCTAAAAAATCCTCAATTTCCTTGTCAGAAATCGGTGATTTTTTTTCATTAATTAAATCTACTTTCTCTGGCAAAATATCTAATGCAACAACCTCATTATGCTGTGCTAATAATGTAGCAAGAGAAAGTCCTACATATCCGGTCCCAGCAACTGCAATTTTCATCTTACTTCTCCTTTTGATAAAACTGTTTATACCAATGCACAAAATTCCGCAATCCTTCACGTAAAGGAGTGTGCGGTTTAAAACCAAAATCCTTTTCTAACGCAGACGTATCTGCATAAGTGACTGGTACATCTCCCGGTTGCATAGCAACAAGTTCCTGATGAATTTGAAAATTATAATCTTTTGGCAAAAGACCCTCTTGAACTAATTCCTCTTGTAAGATACTCACAAAATTTAACAACTTTTCTGGGGAGTTATTCCCAATATTATAAATGACATATGGAGGAACAGGCAAGCCATCTTCCCCTTCTTGCCGTCTAGGAGCCCTTTGTATAACACGAATAATACCTTCTATCACATCATCAATATATGTAAAATCACGCTTACAGTTTCCATAATTATAAATTTTAATTTTCTCCCCTCTGATTAACTTATTTGTAAAGCCAAAATAAGCCATATCGGGCCTTCCCGCTGGGCCATAAACAGTAAAAAAACGCAATCCAGTACATGGGATATTATAAAGTTTAGAATAAGCATGGGCAAAAAGCTCGTTGGATTTTTTTGTAGCCGCATACAAAGAAACTGGATTATCTACTTTGTCTTCTGTGGAATAAGGCACTTTACTGTTAGAACCATACACAGAGGAAGATGAAGCATATACTAGATGTTCCACTCCAGAAGCGCCATTATCGTACGAGTGCCGACAACATTCTAAAATATTATAAAAACCTATTAAATTAGATTGAATGTAAGCATCAGGATTAATGATAGAATAACGCACCCCCGCCTGTGCTGCTAAATTAACTATAATTTGCGGGTGATATTTAACAAAAATTTCATTAATAAAACTCTTATCTGCCAAGTCTCCTTTAATAAACGTAAAATTAGTCATATGAGACAATTCAACTAAACGACTTTCTTTAAGGGAAACCTCATAATAGTCATTAAGATTATCTAACCCAATAATATGAGTATCGTGAGTATCTGTAGCAATACGTTTTGCCAATGCTGCACCAATAAATCCCGCAGCACCAGTGACTAAAATCGTTTTATTTTTTAAATTTAACTTTGTGTGCATATCCATAAAAATCCCCACATTATTTTCTACGCCTTTATAAAGACCGTTTCTTTTGGGAACGTAACATTTCCCAAGCCAAACGCCCACTATTACTCACTTTTTTGGCTGGAATGCCTGCCACAGCAATATTTGCTTCTAATACATCTTTCACTACAACACTATTAGCACCAATGGCTACATTCTTCGCGATTCGTACACCACCAACTATTGTTGCCCCCACACCGACAACCACCCCATCGCCCAAAATGGGAGCTTGATTAGATATTCCTTTAGCAACTAATGCCGTATACACATGCAAAACACAATTTTTCCCTATCTGAGCATTTCCATTAATTAAAAAGGACCTAAATGCATAATTTTAAGACCTGCTTCGCAGGTATTTAGGGGAATAGATAATGAATATTTTAACTGCAAACGTTTAAGCAACAATCTATATAATATGCCCCTTAATTGATGATGTGCATTTATATGATACTCGGCCTTTCTTAATAATATCATATGATGCCACAAAATAGCTTTTTCACTAATACGCAAGAAGTAGGCTAATTCCCCCCATTTACACCTATATTTAGAACGCTCTAATTTCAGCGTCTCTTGAAGCTGTTTATAAGTTGAAATTCTTTTTTCTATAGGAAGCATATTGTTTGTTCTCTTATTTTAAATAATATTTTATTTATCAGAATTAGCAAACTCGGGGTCATTCCCAGTTTTCACATTGTTTAGCAACTTCCGATACCGCACATAGTATACTAAAACTCGCCATGTCTTGTATTCAAACAGCAAACTGATAAATAATAAAAAAGCTAAGACCTCCATTGAAATTAGACAAGAAGTTTTTACCCATGCTAAATAACTATCACAAGTAATTATATTACGCTGTACAAAAATGCAAGCTAACGTAATTGAAAAGTATACGAAACTGGCACGAAAAAATGATCTTAAGTTTGGTTGCTTTAAAATGTATTTATTAGCATACCAAATACTATCTATACACCGCCAGCCCAAGGCTATTCCTGTACCGATCAATACGCCGATTAATCCAAAGCAATGAGTAAACAAAACACTTAAAATCAATGTTGCACTAGCTTCTATAATGGCTCTCCCTTGAGTTTCCTTAAAATAGCCAGCCGCATTTATAAGAGAGCTACTAATAATTTTAAGTACATAGAAAGAAGATACATAGGTAAACAATGCAGCAAAAATGGGATATTCATAGTTAATGTCTGCTTTTTTTGTATAGAGCGAAATAAAGGGTAATAACATTACCATCGTTACACTATATGTAAAGGCTACCAAGCAGAAATAAACATACTCTAAACAATTGTACATTGCACGAAGTTTATCAATAGAATGTAAAGCATATTCTTTTCCTAAAAACGGTGTTATAGATGTATTAAGGCTGTTACATAGAGATTGCACACCCGCAAATATTATATTATAAACAGCATAAATACTAGCAGCATCTAAACCTATTAGAAAGGTTAAAATAGCTGTTTGAGTTCCCATTACAACTAACCCTGCTAATTGATGAACCAATGCATTTTTTCGTTTACGGACAGCTTGGCTTATAGGAGGTACTTGCTTAAAATCATGATACTGGGGATAGTGTTTATCAATATACCATATCAATAAAAAAGCCCTGCTCACATAGGCCATTGATAGTGCAAACTGCACAATGACAATATTAACTTTAAGCTGCAATAAAATATATGCCAAAAGTAGCCCCACCAATGTGCCTAGAGATTGAATGATAGAAGTAATATATACTTTTTGATGAGCATATAGCAACGCCCGGCAACGCCCAATGGCAAAAAATTCCGAGATACTAGATAAACTCATCACTATCAGCAACAGCATTACCAAAAAATGTTGATTAAAATTTTTAATAAACAATGGATAAAACACAGAAACAACCAACATGATAAAAATATAAATCAGCCCATACCTGTTAAACATATTAGAAGCAGCATGGAGCATGCCTTTAACAGTCCAATCATCTCCTTTAGAAACAGGCGCATATAACGATTGTGTCACTGCACTTGATATCCCGGCTCCCACCAACGCAATATAGCCGAGAATGACTCTTGATGTAGAAATTAATCCATTAATTTCAGAGCCATATTGAGCAATAATTAGCGGAGGCAAAATAAAATTTGTAATGATGCCTGCTATCTGTGGTAGAGAACTAGAAAAAATGTTCTTAAGAAATTTTTCCATATGTGTTAGAATTTTATTTCAATTTTTTCACCCATATATTCGACGAATTTGCAATAGATAATACTCTAAACTCAATTTCTCGGTATTAGGACAAGAGAAAGGCTGCCCTTTGTTCTCATTAAAAACAGCTTCAGCCCACACCTCAGCAGATTGCTGCAAAGTCAAATGCTGACATAATCCAATATCTGCCTCGGGCGGTATTTTTTCAGACACAAAGCACTTAACACCCATCGCTTGGGCTTCAGCCACAGCCAAAGCGAATCCTTCAAATAAGGAAGGAAATATCATATATTCGCTTTGCGCCAACACAGATGGAATATCTGTATCATGAGGCAAAAAGTATATATTGTTCAGATGAAGCCTCTTAATGAGTTGCTGTAATTTTTTTTCATATTCTGCATTTTTATTGCCAATAAAAGTTAAAATAGCATCAGGCCATTTCGCCTGTATCTTGCTAAACACTTCCAAAACAAATAACTGATTTTTTTGCTGACACATTCTCCCTATATGAATAAAACTATGTCTTTTCTTATCTAATGAGTAGCGCTTAATATCAAAACGATGTAAGTCAATAGCATTTGGCAAAGCAGACCCTTTATCTTTTCCAAATAAATAATCGGCGGCTATTTGGGAACACGCAATTTTAGTGGTTGCATAGCGATTTATTATTACTCGATAAAGGAAATAGTAAAATTCGGTAAGAAGGTTTCGACGCGGATAAACATTATGTCCATGACTAATACGAACCGGGACACCACAATGAGTGGCAGCTAATAAACAAGGTGCCGCTTCAAAATAATTATGACAATGAATTACATCATAAGGTCCGTTTTGCTGTAAAACTTTTTTAACACCTCGATAAAGACGTTTGAAACGAATAAAATAGTCTAAACGTGAGCGTAACCAAGAGGATCCATTATAATGAGGCAAACGAAATATGCTGCCATAACGTTTAAATTCTTTATCAAAATAACGTTCTTCCTCAGTAAAAAGAAGAATGTCAAAATGGAAATCAGTGGATAGATGACGAACGATATCCATCATCACATGTTGGACTCCACCATTGCCAAGCCCTTCGCAAGAAATTAAAAGTACTTTTTTCATATTATTTTTCCCGACTTTTTATACTCTGCAAAAAAGTTTCTCTATGTGCTTCACATTCCAAAATATTCTGAATATGCAATAAATCTTTTTGTTTATATATTCTTATAAATAAAGAGTCTTTCAATATCTTATTCAAAATTCGCGCACACAAGGTTCTCCCCCAATATCCGGAACAAACTCGCAAATAAGAATTCAACGCAGTGTCTGCAAAGTGTTGATAATTATCTTGTATAAATCCCGTTCTTAAAATTTGTTGAGAACGATTATAAAATGCTGCTAAAATTTCCTTGGCTTGTCGTGGACTAGCTAAACAAACTGTATTTTTTTGTTTAATACAAGGAATCCATTTAATATCAATTTGTTTAGAAGTTTCATCTATATTTAATTGGACTAATAAATTAGTTTGCCAATACTCATTATCCTTAGAATCAAATATAAAATTCCCCTGCCCATATACAAGAGCAGCCCCTTGATAATCTTCCCAACAGCCTATGCAATGTGTATGTTGAGCAATTACAAGATTAGCTCCACTATCAGCAAATTTATGGAATATGCGCTGCAACTGAGGTGAGGGATAACGAAAATGTTCTTTTCCTCCATGATATAGAACAATAACAATATCACTTCTTTTTTTAAGTTCACGTACAGAATCAAAACTAACAAGGGGATCATAGGGGTTGGCCCCAGGAGTATTCTCAGTCGCAATTGAAAATTCGTGTTCAGCACAGCAATAAATTCCCACTTTTATTCCTTTAAGATAGGCTATATGAGGACGTGCAGCCAACGGCAACGTTTCGCCAGCTCCGGCAAAAGAAATTCCAGCCTGCTTAAGTAGAGATATGGTACTCTGCAGCCCTTGTTTTCCTTGGTCTAATATGTGATTGTTAGCCAACGTAAAAAAGTGAGGATTAATAGCTTTCAAACCATTAATTGTTACCGTTGGGGCTCGCAAAGCAGGGCCTTGTTTTGGAAGAGGAGAGGAATAATCCGTTAATGGAGTTTCTAAATTAAAAACCGTGTACTGGGCCGATTGTAACAAAATATCTAATTCTTCGCCAACAAGATCCTTTAGATTTCCATCTGCAAACAATTGATAATTAGATTGTGACGGGCAAATATCTGCCCCAATAATAATTTTTATAGTCATATTTATTTAGAAGGTAATATTAGCAAATCTCCAATTTTTTTATCCCAATCATTTGGAGAGAATTCTTCCAAGCCGCTTCCCGGATATAAAGTTAATTCCCCAATATATACTCTTTGATTAACTTCATAAAAATCAACCCGAATGAAAGGAATATTTTGTGCTAATTTTTCAGCCAAAGCTATCATAGTCTTATACGTAATCGGAGCTTTAATCAATTGATCACTCAGATATTTGCGCGTAAAAGGGAGGGGTTGCCATTCTCTATCATAAAAAGTAATTCGAAGCCCTTCTTTAGAAAAGCGTTGAGTGCATACAAATGATAGTTTTACTTTACCATTAAAACACATTAATTTATAATCACGCAAGGTATGCGTTTTGATATCTTGCATATATTCTTCTGCAATAATACGAGGAGTAATATGTTTATAAGGCCATTCTCGGCCATGGTAGTAATAATTAGATTTTAAGGATTTACTTAATACCTTTCGGGCGTTTTCCACATCAAAAAGTTCTTTATTGTGACAAATCACTACTCCTCCGGAATCATGTGTTGTTTTAAGCACAAACTGGTGCGGCAATTGCTTAAAATCAATATCTTCAAATTTGCCCCATACACCTAATAATGGAATGACATATTGTTTACCCACTATGCTTGAAATATATTTTTTAGCTTCATATTTATCGACCATTGAAAGATAATTAGGTTTTCTGTCATGCAATTTAAGCCATTGAATTTTTTCATTAAATGTTTGAGGGTTTTGCAAGTTCAATTCATATCCAAGAATGAGTTTAAATTTTTTTCTTAAAAATTTTTCATCTGACCAATGATTGAAAAAGCCACGATCTGCTAATACGTTAAAGCGATATGTTTTATCTGTTAAAAATTTAATTATTTTTATAACAATTTTCATATTTTTTACCTTTGCAATGACGCAGATTCAATTGTACTTGCACAAAAAATATTAAAATAAAAAAATAAGACTCTTTAGCTGCATAAGATACAAATCCCCATCCTAAAATTAGGAATATAATTAGCAAAACCAGACATATCAAAGTGTTTTTATCTGAACAGTAGCGTTGCTTAAAAAGCTGAACCCCAGGAAGAAGGTACATTACATAGTAAATACTTGTACCGATAATTCCTCCACAAGTTAAGAGCTCTATATAATTATTATGCAAAGAACAAGGCCAACCGACACTCTGTTCTGTCAATACATAAGATCCGCCAAGCCCTATTCCTAACAAAGGTGTCTTGATAAATTGATCAAATCCTATATTTAACATAATATTCCTTAAATAAGTAGATTCATCCAAAATATGGTGAGATGAAAATATACCAAGAAATCCAGCTAGACGCTCTTTAATTCCTTCAAAAAAAGGAAGAGATAATAACACGTAAGTAATTAAACATCCGAAAATGGCGAAGAAAAAACCATTAATCAAATTAAATATCATATTTCGTTTTAAATATTTAATCGCAAATATCGCAGTAATTCCTAATGCGAGAATAAAGAAAGCTTTACGACTAGCAGAGATAGACAACAAAAGAAATGTAGGAATAGCGAATATATACCATACCGAAAATTTAAAGAATAGCCATCTATATAAAGTTAAAATAACTGAAAAGGCAGCTAACATTCCCACAACATTAGCATTTAATACTTGGCTATCCAAACGAATAGATTCTTGCAACATATAATGTAAATTCGACCAACCATAGATACCAAAGAGATAAAAAGTCAACAAATATCCTGCCCAACGTATATTATCTAGCAAGGGAAGAACCGTATTTTGATGATCAGCATAAATATACACAACAGACAAGCACACTAATGTTTGAGACACTAATAATGCCCAATGAAGACAATCTTCAGGAAGAACAGCCCAAAAATACGATAGAAAACAAAATACAGAGAAACAACCCATACACATATGAAAGGGAGCAATATGTAACCGCAGATTTTTTCCATAACGTAATACACATAGAACGGCCATTACTGCAGTTAAAAGCAATTGGATATATTTTCCAATTGAATCACCACCAGTTATATAAAAAGATAATAGCAACAGAGTAATTAACCACCATAACGACATATCAAGCAACTTAGTATAGATCATTTATCTTTCTCTCCAATAATCCGAACAATTGTGGAAAACCACAATGCTGATACTTTATTAACAGAATATGACTGAGCAATCTGAGTATTTTTTTCACCCATTTTTTTCCAATTTTTTCGACACCCTAACATATCTTTTAAGGCCAGCACTAAGGCCTGTTTATCTTGCACAGGGAATAAAAAACCATTTTCACCAGGCACAATCAATTGGCGAGCAATACCCGTTGGGAAATTGCTAGAAATGACAGGCAGGCCACTGGCCATAGCCTCAATAAGGACATTAGGAAACCCTTCGAAATCAGATGAAAGCACAAAAAAATCACTCTTTTGCACATCAAACATTACCCGTTTTTTAGCCCCCATCAAAAAAACTCTGTCTGTTAATCCTAAAAGAGCAATTCTTTTTTTTAAAACAGCTTCCATTGGGCCTACTCCATAGATTTTTAAGACATATTGTGGATAATCTTGAGCAATATCTTTGAAAGCTTCTATTAATAAAATATGATTTTTTTGTGGTGAAAGACGCCCAACTGTAACAATTTCGCGTTTTTTCAGAAGGCCTCTGGCTACCGGAATATCTTGAAAATTAAGCGGATTTGGCAAAACTGGTAATGGAATACGGAAATGATGTTTTAGAAAATATTTTTTTGAGTATTCATTTTGACAAATAATACCATTGGCAAATTGATAAAGAAATAAGATTAACCTTTGTAAGAAAAAATTACGAGCGTTTGGATCCGAGCGTTCCGAGAGAAAAATTATTGGAACTTTATGAAAGGATTTCCACAAGGCAGCTAACAAATTGGTTGTATTAGTAAATGACAAAACAAAATCCACGTCATTTTCTTTCAGATAACGTGAGAAATAACAGTATCTTTTCCATTCAATCCAAGGGAGTAATAACACGCGCTTTACTCCTCTTTTAGGAATAGATAACCCCATCTTAACATGTTTTACTTCGTCATTTAGTTGATAAAAGCAAGGAGTGCTCTGAAGCGTCAAAATAGAAACTCGATTCTCTTTGCACCAACTATTGGCTAAAGAAACGATTACTCGTTCAGCCCCACCGGGATTTAAAGCTGGAATAAAAAACAAAATATTTTTCATTATGTTAGTTTATTGAGTCTTGATCTAATAAATGCCGACTTTCTTTCACATATAATTTTTTACACAAAGTTTCAACTGTTGATAGAATTGATTTCTTTTGTTTTTTAAAATGCTGCTGCTATACTGTTTTGCTATGCTCAAATTTCGTCTACTATATTCCGACATTAAATCAGGATGAGTAATCATACGAATAATGGCATCAGCATATCCGCTCACATCATTATAATCCACCAAACACTCTGAAGATAAAATTTCAGGAATACCACAAACAGGTGAAGATATTACTGGAATTCCTTCTGCCATTGCTTCTAAAATAACACGAGGCAACCCTTCCGCACGAGTCGGAAGCACAAAAAGATCTGAAGATCGAATTTTTTTTCTCACTTCTTCACTGCTTCCTAGGCGACCATAAAAATGAATATGTTCTTCAATATTTAGACTACGTGCCAATCTTTCAAACTCCGGACGTAACGCCCCATCCCCTATAAAGAACACATCAATATTATATCCCGCTTCTATAACTTTTTTAGCCGCTTGTATTAAAGTAACATGTCCTTTTCCGTAGCTTGTAAATGCATTAGCAACATGGGAAATAAGAAATTTATGTTTTTTTTCATAAACTCTTGCTTTAGCAAACGCTTCATCGGGTAATTCTACTGATGAATAGGAGGCCGTAAAATACGGAGGCTGAGTCGACAGCAAAGCTTGGCAAGGATATTTTTTTTGCAAATAAAACTGGGTAACATACGAAACGCCCACTGCCTGTCGACAAACCTTTTTTAAGCTATAAGTCCATATATATCGAACAATGGGCCGCATGATGCCGCGCACAGTGCCTTTAGCAAAGTATTCCCAAGGATCTACCACGACTTCAATGGCATAAGGCCTTTGAGTTTTGGCAAACAAAGATAAAGCTAGATTCGCCACTACTCCAGGGACACGAAAAATAGCGCAATCACCTTTCTTTATGTATTTCTTAATGAGACAGCAATTTATAAAATAGTTTTTTATAAATTGTGTTATTCCCCGAGAAGGTGGAAGTTTAAAGAAAAAGACATTCGGTCCGCTAGCCAATTTACAGTTTTGAGGTACCTTTTCCACTTGCTCTGCTCGCACAATAGCATATACCTTTTCAAAAACAGATAAATAACGGGCATAAAAAGAATAGTCAAATACAGACTCCACATATACTTTTTTCTGCCTATCTATATAATAATGTCCATCTGCAACAATTAGAAGATTCATCTTTTTTCTCGTTATAAAGTCATTTTCGCCAAATCATCGTATTAATAATGCCTACATAACTTTGTATTAATTTAATCACTTTTATGCTTATATTTGTATCTTTATAGGCAGGCACTTCGCCCGGTTTTTCTTCTTGTTTGTATATACTTGTAGCCAAATCTATTGCTTGTAATACTTGTTTTGCAGAAATACCCCCAATAGTAAAAATCCCTTTATCTAAGGCTTCCGGCCGCTCAGTAGAGGTACGTAGAGAAACAGCAGGAAATTTAAAAAATGCACTTTCTTCTGCTAAAGTTCCACTATCTGAAACCACGCAAAAAGCTTCTTGCTGTAATTTATTATAGTCAAAAAATCCTAAGGGCTTATGTTGAATAATATGCTTATTAAACTGGAAACTGCAAGCTTCAATATGTTTCTTACTTCTAGGGTGACAAGAATATAAAATGGGCATATTATATTTCTCTGCCATAGCATTAACTGCATTCATTAATAACAAAAAATTCTCTTGAATATCTATATTTTCTTCCCGATGGGCAGAAAGTAAAATATATTTATGAGGAGTCAGATGGAATTTATCTAGAATTTGACTTTTACAAATATCCTCATGATATGTATCTAACACTTCAGCCATTGGAGAACCAACCACATACGTATATTCCGCCTTCACTCCACTTTCTAAAATATAATGGCGAGCCTGTTCAGAATAACACAAGTTAACATCACTCGTCACATCTACAATGCGCCGAATAACTTCTTCTGGTAAATTTTCATCTTTGCAACGGTTTCCTGCTTCCATATGAAAAATAGGAATTTTAAGGCGCTTAGCCGATAAAACACATAGACACGAGTTGGTATCCCCTAGTACAATAACGGCATCCGGTTTTACCTGCATCATTAACTCATACGACTTGGCAATAATGTTCCCCATAGTTTGCCCTAAGTTTCTTCCTACAACGCCCAAATAATAATCCGGTTCCCGTAATCCCAATTCTTTAAAAAACACTTTACTTAGTTCATAATCATAATTCTGACCGCTATGTACTAAAATATGCTCAAAATATTGGTCGCATTTTTTTATAATAGCCGACATTTTAATAATTTCTGGGCGAGTACCGACAATAGTCATTAGTTTTAGTTTTTTGCAGGTAGGGTTCATAATGCGCTCCTTATACTGGTTGAACTCCTATAATTTATAATGTGGATATAAAACTCTGTATTTGCACATCCAGTCTGCTAATTCAGCTATCATTTGTTCGTAATCGGGAATATGTTGTGCAAAATCAAACCGAGTACGTTTTAAAGATTTATTTATGCATATTTTATCATCAGGCACAATTCGAATATTTTCTCCTCGCAAATACTTATTAAATAGCCTCAGCAAGTCATACTTTGAAATAGCATAACTAGGTACCATATTATACACGCCATACGCTTTTTTATTTGAGGCTTCTTCTATGATCTTCGCTAATTGTAATGTCGTTACCCCTGTCCAAAATACTTGAGTATAACCATATACTTCTCCCTGTTGCTGCATAAACCAATTCAATAAACCAATGCCTTCCGGTTTTAGGTCTGGACCAACAATAGATTGGCGCAACGTTAAATTTTTGTTATCATTTAGCTCTCCTAAAGCTTTCGAGCGATCATAAAAAGAGGTTCCATCCCAAAAATCATTTTCAGTATACTGTCCTTTTTTCCCAGAAAAAACACAATCAGTGCTAATATGAATAACTTGGGTATTCTTTCTTTGCGTCATTCGTGCCAAACTGTGAGGAAAAAAACTATTTAAATAAACGGCCAAATCTTTATTCTGTTCAGCATATAGATTCAATATACCCACACAATTAATTAATGCATCAAAATGATTTTCTTCAATAACTGATTGAACTTTCTTCCAATCAAAAACATCTCCGACAATGGTTTTTACTAATTTTGAACGAGATCGAGCAAAACCAATCACCTCATGGCCTCGCACCTGTAAATACGAGCTAACCATATGTCCAGCCATACCATTACAACCAAATATGAGGAACTTCATATTTACAATATCCCTTTTTCTATCTTGTCTTTTTCTAACAACTCACGGACATAAGAAGTGGTCAATAGTTTCTGTACAGTACCCTCAACATCCAAACGCTTTGTATTATGGCTTGTATACGCTTCCTCCGCCATCGTTTGAATTTTTCCTTGTACAAAATATTTATCATAATTTAAATCACGATTATCCGCCGCTACCCTAAAATATCGTCCCATATCTTCTGAACGCAAACGCTCTTCCCTAGTCATAAGCGTTTCATATAATTTCTCACCGTGTCGAGTGCCAATAGTCTTTATTTTTGCTTTACCAAAAAGAATCTGGACTGCCTCGGCTAAATCTCCAATGGTAGAGGCATCAGCCTTTTGAATAAAAAGATCTCCAGGATTGGCATTTTCAAAAGCAAACTGCACCAAATCAACCGCTTCATCTAAATTCATCATAAAACGAGTCATTTCTGGATTGGTGATTGTGATAGGGACTTTGGCTCTAATTTGATCAATAAATAGTGGAATGACAGAACCACGAGAGCACATCACATTTCCATAGCGAGTACAGCAAATCACGGTACCACCCCTTTCTGCAGAAACCCTAGCATTAGCATATATGACATGTTCCATCATTGCCTTTGAAATTCCCATGGCATTAATCGGATAAGCTGCTTTATCCGTAGAAAGACATACCACTCTTTTGACCCCCGCATCCATTGCAGCATGCAAAACATTATCAGTTCCCTCTACATTTGTTTTTACTGCTTGCATGGGGAAAAATTCACAAGACGGGACCTGTTTTAATGCCGCAGCATGGAAGACATAATCCACGCCCCACATAGCGTCAGCAATGCTCTGAGGATCACGTACATCTCCTATAAAGAACTTAACCTTACCAGCCATCTCAGGATATTTCATATGAAGTTCATGCCGCATATCATCCTGTTTTTTTTCATCACGCGAAAAAATACGAATCTGCCCAATATCACTATTTAAAAAATGCTTAAGCACAGTATTACCAAAGCTTCCAGTGCCACCAGTAATCATCAAAGTCGCATCATTAAGCATCATTTTCATTCTGCCCCCTTTTATCTTCAATCAACTTTTGTAATTTGGCTTCTATTGCATCAACTACAATGCGTTTTGTAAAATTATTTCTAAAATAGTTTCGGGCCTTTATAGAGCAATCTTTATAATTTTCATAATGTAGAATAAAATCTCTCATTCGCTGCGAAAAGGCCTCTAAATTCCCAGCTGCTACGCAAACCCCAGCTCCGGATTCATTAATAACATCAGCTCCATATCCATCCAAAGCTCCTAGAATAGGAATTCCCGCTGCCATATATCCTTGTACTTTAGATGGTATTGTCCTGCTAATGATACTCCCCGTTTTTAGGGTAACCAGGCAAACATCAGCTAATTTATAATAATCTGGCATACATTCTATAGATTTTCGTCCATGAAATATTATCAGCTTTTCTAATCCCTTTAAACGAACCAGTTTTTGCGCTTGCAAAAGGAACGAGCCATCCCCTACAAAATGAACACAAAACCCTGTCATCTCTTTATTTTTTTCAGTAGCATTAATAATTAAGTTAATATCTTGCGCAGTTCCAATATTACCCAAAAAAACAAAATCAATTAAACCATTATCCTGCCGAAAATCCATTACCAAATACTCAGAAGATGCCATATGGGGAATAAAAGATAATTTTTTTGCTGGAATTTGATGTACTTCTTCAAAATAAGGGAAAAAACTCTTTGATTGGACAGAAATTGCATCTGCACACCCATATAACCAGCGACTAACCCAATACATAAAATTAAACAATAAAGGGTTTTTTCCAAGAGGCATGGCCTTCATAGATTCAGGCCATAAATCGCAACAATACACATACAAAGGAATTTGTTGCTTTTTTGACATAATCACAGCAGGAACCATCATTAAAATAGGCGAAAGCTGATAGGAAAAAACAATGTCAAATTTATATTTACTCCTAACCGCCCAAAAAGATGCTGATAGCATATAACTACAATAATTTAACACCCGCCAAAAGATATTTTTACGACGACCTATTTCAAATGTACGAAAAACTCGGACCCCATTAATTTTTTCTTTCCGAAGTTTTCCTTTTCTATATTCCTTTCTAACAACTCCTTCTTCATAATTAGGCAACCCTGTTAACACAGTAACATCATGTCCATCTTGTACCAATTGTTCGCAAATATCTTGATTTTGGAAATGCTCTGGATAATAATGTTGACAAACAAGAAGGATTTTCATTTATTTTCTCACTAATTATTCAATATTGTTTGTATATTTCCACACTGTGCCATCTGGAACAATCCCATCATCTTGCACCGTAGCATTTGTAGCAATCGTCACCGTACTACCTATTTGGGCTCTTTTCCCAATTTGAGCATAGGTCCGTACAACTGAATTAGAATATATAAGAGTATTATCGCCTACCACACTATCATGATGAATTTCCACTCCAGGATTCAACAAAACACCA
The DNA here is from genome assembly GCA_944322825.1 of Candidatus Avelusimicrobium pullicaecorum. GTDB lineage: Bacteria > Elusimicrobiota > Elusimicrobia > Elusimicrobiales > Elusimicrobiaceae > Avelusimicrobium > Avelusimicrobium pullicaecorum. Next base: position 46,746 of record CALUQD010000004.1, on the reverse strand, counting down.
TTTCCTATAGTAGCGCCCCCCTGCACTACTACATTATTCAATACTACACACCCATTTCCAAGCGCAGAAAACGGACTAATATATGCACTCTGGGCAATAATATTTGGAAAGGAAAATCCTATGCGTTTTGCCTTCTCATATATCTTTTCTCGCACATGCGTATTCCCAATAGTAACAACAAGTTGTGTATATGCAGCAAAAAGTTGAGGTATTTCCTCAATACAAGCAATAATAGGAATGCCACAAACTTCTTTTTTATGAGGATAACAGTCGTCAACGAAATAACATTCATATACTGTGCTAGCATGCTCCAACGTCGACCGGCCAAACCCTCCTGCTCCCACTAAAAGTAGTTTTTCTCTCATATTAGTCAAAAATATGCTTCTCTAATGTAAAAAAATAATCCAAGCATAATCATTTTACGATTTCTGTTCTTTTTCTAGGAAAGAACCTATAACAAGTGAGAAAATTATATAGATATTATGCAAAAATACAGAATGTCTTCCTTTTCTAAAAATTTGTATTTCAACTGCTAGTTTTTCTAAATTGAAAATTAGAGTAAAAACACACCTCAAAATAAAATTCTCTTAATTAGAACACACTTTTATCTTATCAAAAATTCCTATTAATTTATGCTAATTATAAAATTTAATATGTACAGAATCGACCAAACATAAACCGCTAAAATAACTTTCTGCACTTATGAAAGCCCCGGAGCATTCACTCCGGGATTTTTATTCCTTCAAATAAACAACGTCTATTATTTCTTATCTTCGCTGTAATAGCTGTAACTTTTGTAATAGCCGTATTTGCCGTAGGAAAGGCCTTCCGGCTTGTAATGGCCAATCACCGCGCCCAGCACCTTAATGCCGGCCTTTTGCAGCTTATCCAGGGCGATTTTGGCCAATTTGGCGTTCGTTTTGCCGTATTTAATCACAAATACGGAGCGCGGGATGTATTTTCCCCACAACAGCGTGTCGGAAACCGGCAGAATGGCGGGGCAGTCAATGACCACTTGGTCGTAGTTCTTGGTGGCCCAGGCGATAAAATCGGCCAATTTGGGCGTATTTAACAGTTCAGCCGGGTTCGGCGGGCGCTGTCCGGCCGTCATCACAAACAAATTCGGCACGTCTTTCACCGGCTGAACATTATAAGCATAGTCGGCTTTCTGCGGGTCTGCGTCCCAAATGTTGCTCAGGCCCTTTTCGGTGGACAGGCGGAACACTTTATGCACGCGGGCGCGGCGCAAATCGCCGTCAACCAACAGCACTTTTTTGCCGGCCTGAGCCATTGCCACCAGCAAGTTGGAGGACAAGTGGCTCTTGCCTTCGCCCTGCAAGGAGCTGGAAATCAAAATCGGCGCGTTGTGATTGTCGGACAGTGCAAAATCCAGCATCGTGCGTACGTTGCGCACGTTTTCGGCCATAAGGAAGTTGCCTTCTTTGAGCATCGTGGCGTATTCGGCTTCTTTCTTTTTGCCTTTTTTCTCAAACGGGACGAACCCCAAGAAAGGCAGGCCGAGTTTTTCTTCCAAATCTTCGGAAGATTTCACGCTCTGGTCCAAAAATTCCAGCACAAACACTATCAGCAAGCCTAAAAGTCCCCCCGCCAATAAGCCGATCGCCAGGTTGAGCATTTTGCGCGGACGGACGGGTTTTTCGGGCGTTACGGCTGGGTCCACCACGCGGACGTTGTTGCCGGAGAACTGGCCTGAAAGTTCAATTTTAATACTCTGCACCAGGCGGCGCGTTTCGGTATTAATTTGCTGGTTGATGGCAGCCAGCTGGTTATGTACGGAAATCAAATCCGGGTGTTTGGCCGTATATTTGGCCGAAAGCTGTGCTTCCTGCCCGGCCAGCTGGGCGGCCTGCTGTTTGAGCGATTTGATGAAATCGCTGTTGACCACCTGCGGCATAGAATTGAGCAATTCCTGTTCTTCGGGGCTGCGTTCGGTGTTTTCCAGCGCGGCAATGACGTCCTGCCCCATGGAAATGCGGTTGCTGATGTTTTCGGCCACGAAGGTATTGGCCAGTTTATTGGCGATTTCGGCCGACAGTTTCGGGTCGTACGTCGTGGCGGACACATTGACCAAGCGGCTGCGGGTGATGGGTTCAATGGACAGGGCTTTTTCCAGCTTTTTCACGCCGGAGGGATTGGCAAATTGTTCATACTGGCCCAGGTCCATATCGCGGTAGACTTTTTCCAACAGCGAGCGGCTGGTGAGCAGCTGGTATTGGGTGCGGTAGTAGTCTTCCTCGCTGGTGAAAGACCCGTAGGGCGTAGCGTCAATTTTGCCGGCGTCTTCTTGGTTAATCATCATCAGCACGGTGGCTTTATAGGCCGGGCGCATAAAAATGTTGACCAGCACCGCCGCCACCAATCCGACGGCTACCATTCCCACAATCAGCCAAAAGCGTTTGAAAATGATGTTGAGGTAATAGCTGAAATCCAATTCTTCGTTGGTTACGTTATTGATATTTTCCATAATTTTTCCTTAGAACATACTCTGCGGCACGAATACCACGTCGCCGGGCATCAGCGGGATATCCATTGCTTTGTTGCCCTGCTTGGTGATTTGGGTCACGTCCACGTCCAGCGTTTTTTGGCGTCCGCCTTCCATACGCAGCACGCGCACTTTGGACGTAGCGGCCACATCGGTAAATCCGCCCACGGAGGTGATGGCTTCCAGCACGGTCAGTTCTTTTTCCGGCGGGATTTGGATAGCCGCCGGCTTGGATACCTGCCCCAACACATAAACCGTTTTGTTGCCGTATTCTTTGATGAGGATAGACACTTGGGGATTTTTCAGATAGGTTTTCAAGGCGTTGGCCAGCTGTTCTTCGGCCTCGGCCACCGTATAGCCAGCCACGGGCACATTGCCCACCAGCGGGAAGGTTACGCTCCCCCCGCCGCTTACGCGCAGGGTGCGTTCCATATTGTCTTCCATAAACACTTGGATTTCCAGCAAATCGCCGGGCTGCAAGTGGTAGGCACTGGGTGCACGCACTTGTGCAAGCCCTTGTACAACTTCCTGCGAAACGGAAGCATCGGGCCCGTTCTGTACACGGGCGGGCGCGCTGGAACACGCCGCTAAAAAGGGCGCAACTACCGCGCCCAACAGGAACAGCAAAACGGTTTTATTCATACTTGTATATTTTACCAAATCTAGCCCTAATGAAATAGTCCTTTTTTAGTTAGGAAGGGAAATCATATACAGTTTGGAAAGTTCCTTTTCTTTGGGATATTTTTCCAAATAGGTTTCGGCCGTCTGGTGGGCTTGGCCGCGCAAGGCAACGGCCTGTTGCGCATCTTTTGTTCGCCGGCTGTAATTATAAAAAGCGTTTCCCAGGCGCAGGGCAAACCGGGGCGATGGATAATGGCCGAGCCCCTGCTGATACAGCGCAATTTGGGACTCGGGCTTTAAGCCTTTGCCAAATACAAACAACCGCCACGCCACCGTGTGTTGGGTAGGCCAATACAAAGCCGCCGCCATCGCCAGGCAAACGGCCGCCGTCAGCACCGGGCCGCAGGAAAGCGTATGCACGTGCCCTTTATAATACGACGGACTGCACGCCAGCCCCAAAATCACAAAAAACAAGAACGCATTGGCCGGGATAAAAAAGTGGAAATCCACCGTACTGCCCACGCACATCACCACTAGCGCGCTTAATAAAGAAGCGTACAGAAATTGTTTTTTGCGTTCCAGATGGGAAATGCGCTTAATTAGTATCCACGCCGTAATTGCGGCGCACGCCAGCACAAAAACATATCCGATAAACCCCATCCCCAACAGCATTTCCAGCCAGTCGCTGTGCAGCCGCTCCACATAAGCATTTAAAGGGTATTCCATAAAAGACGTGATAGCCACCGGCATGGCACCCACGCCAATGCCCCACCAAGGGTAAATTTGAATCATCTCCCACGCCGTGCGGTAGAGCATTTTGCGGGTTTCTTCGGACGCCCCCGTCGCGCGCTGGGCGTACGCGTTAATGGCGTCCGCCTGCCACCACACTACCGCGGCCGCCGCCGCCAGCAAAACCACCACGAGAAGCACCCCTTTTAGGCGCGTGTTCTTTTCCTGCGGCACGAAGAAACAGCACAAAAAGCTATAAAAGAAAATCCCCACACCCAACGAGAGCATTCCCCCGCGCGAACGCGTAGCAACTACCAGCGCGCACAACCCCACAAACACCAGCCCCAAAAAGCTCTGGCGCAAAATAAACTCGTTGCCGCGGCGGTTGGCGCGGAAGTGTGCGTAATCCGTCCAGGACGAAACCGCATATCCCAGCGTAATAAGCGCGCACATCCCCAAAAATACGCCCGCGTGGTTGCGGTTTAAAAACGGACCGAACCCGGCTTTTACCCCGGTAAAAAATTGGATATACTGCCCTTTTTGCAAGCCCAGCGCACACAGCCCCACGGCAAACCCGCACAATACAATCAAAAACAGCAAAATCCGGTTGGATTTAAACGATTCCCACACATTGGGCACCCATACGAGCAAAGCCAGATACGTTACAAACCACGAGGCGTGCTCCAGCGTATACAGCCGCATCAGCGTAGCCGGGTACCAAGCGGGCGGGTCGAGCAAGGTTTGCGTAAAAAGCGCCTGCAAGAGCGTGTAGCCAATCAAAAAAGCAAACGTAAAAAACAGCCACTTAAGCGGCTTGGTGTAGACAATCTGTCGGCGGGAAAACAGCGTGAGCAGCAACCCCGCAAAAATACCGCCCTGCAACACGGAAAACGCCCACGGTTCCGCCGCGGCGAAACTGAAGGGCGCAAAGAAAAGGAGAACCCCCAAAAGTGCTTTTAGAAAAACGGTCATAATAGAGTATTGTATAAAATTTGGTATAGTGATATAGATGAATATCTTATTTATTTGTCACGCCAACATCTGCCGCAGCTTTATGGCAGAAGAATTATTGCGCCCGCTGTTGCCCGACGATACAGTATTTTCCCGCGGGCTGTATGCGGACGCTTCCTACCGCGTGCCCGCCAAGGTGACGGATTTTTTGCAAAAAAACGGGATTGCTGTCCCCCCGCACACGTCCACCCAGCTGACGAAAGAAGATTTGGAAAAAGCCGACGTAATTTTTTTTATGGAGCAGGCGCACCTGGACAAAATTTCCGACCGATGCGCCCAGTATTTGGACAAAATGTGGCTGCTAAACGACTACGCCTTCGGCCGCGAAGAAGATTTGGAGGACCCCATTTCCCTTTCGGGCCGCGCGTTTGAAAAATCCGCCGAACGGCTGAAAAAGGCCGTCACCGCGGCGGCGGAAAAACTGAAAGCGGAATAATTTAACTATATAAAAACACCCCGGAGCAACCGCCCCGGGGCGTTTTTATATGCCAAAAATCAGTTCATTAAATAATATGAGGTATCTGAAGCGGAGCCAACCGTAGTATCCAGCTGACCATATGTTTTACAAATCTGTATGCCTATCGTATTGGTTTTATGGGCGCGGCACCAATGCTTTCCGCTATAAGTAGCATTGGACCCAGCTGGCGTATTTATCATATGAAATTCCAGAGCAGAAGGGATATTTTGAACTTTAGCGAAAGCCCCACAGGTGCGGTTGCTCCAACACATAAAACGCCACGCTTTGGTATCTTCCACGGCAATATCCAAATCGGCCAAATCGTTGGTATAGGTTCCGTTAGCCATATAATAAACTTCCTGCGCGTCCGTAATGGCTTTTAAAATGGTTATGGCTTCGGCCGTGCGGCTTTTGGCTACCGCCACTTGATATTGCGGCAGCGCTACCGCCGCCAAGATACCAATGATTAAAACCACTACTAATAGCTCTATTAGCGTAAATCCGGCGTTTTTCATTGCCGGGAATGTTTTTTGATAAATTTTGTTCATAGCCAAAATTTATCAAAAAAAAAAAACAAATCAAGGCCCAGAGCCTGGGCTCCCTTTCCTTTGCCCGCTAACACGACTGGTTGAGCCACACTGTTTCCGCACTGTCGCGCTCTTGCGCAACAGCCTTCCAGGCCGCGGAGCTCTGCCTCGGACAGGGTTTTGCAAAATACGGTGCTTACGCAATTAGGGAACAACTAGTTGAGGATACTCGCGCAAAAGGCGAGCCGGGCCAGAGCCTGGCCTCCCTTCTCTAGGCCCGCTGACACGATTAGTGGGGCCACACGGTTCCCGCGCTGTCGCGCCGTTTCAAAAGGAAAGTTGTTTCCGCTTGTGTCATGGCCGTTGTCGTTGTCGTAGTCGTGGCTGTTGTTGTTGCCGTTGAACCGCCCCTTTAGAGCCGTCTACAAAAAGCCTTTCAAACGGATTAGAAATTTTATTGTTTGAGCGCGGGATACCCGCGCGAGTTATAAAATTTCCCGTTTGAAAGTGATTTTTGTGGCTCCCTGGGGGCCAGAGCCTGGCCTCCCTTCTTTGGTACTTTTTCTGCTGCCAGAAAAAGTACCCCCTTGCCGGGGGCAAGCGTTCTGCCTCGGACAGGGGTTGCCTAATACGGTGCTTACGCAATTAGGGAACAACTAGTTGAGGATACTCGCGCAAAAGGCGAGCCGGGCCAGAGGCTGGCCTCCCTTCTCTAGGCCCGCTGACACGACTAGTGGAGCCACACGGTTCCCGCGCGGCCGCGCCGTTTCAAAAGGAAAGTTGTTTCCGCTTGTGTCATGGCCTTTGTCGTTGTCGTAGTCGTGGCTGTTGTTGTTGCCGTTGAACCGCCCCTTTAGAGCCGTCTACAAAAAGCCTTTCAAACGGATTAGAAATTTTATTGTTTGAGCGCGGGATACCCGCGCGAGTTATAAAATTTCCCGTTTGAAAGTGATTTTTGTGGCTCCCTGGGGCGCAGTCTTTTTGGTACTTTTTCTGCTGCCAGAAAAAGTACCCCCTTGCCGGGGGCAGGCACTCTGCCTCGGACAGGGTTTTGCAAAATACGGTGCTTACGCAATTAGGGAACAACTAGTTGAGGATACTCGCGCAAAAGGCGAGCCGGGCCAGAGCCTGGCCTCCCTTCTCTAGGCCCGCTGACACGATTAGTGGGGCCACACGGTTCCCGCGCGGCCGCTCGCGGCCAACACAGCCTTTCGGCTCGCGGGCATTTTGGGGTACTTTTTGGCGCCCCCAAAAATACCCAAAAAAGCGCCCCTGCCAATCCGGCAAGGGCGCTATCCCAATCTGTTTGCCAAACCTTACTTCTTTCCGCCAAACAATACTTGGATAAAATTCCGCTCATCGGGCTGTTTGGCCGGCGCTTTGCCATAACCCGTGTATTTGACGGGCGGCTCCACCAGCGATATGCCCGACACGCGGCGGATGACGTTATTGCCCGTATCCACAAAGAACAACTGGTCAAACCGCGTAATCACCATCGCACCCGGATAGGCCAGCTTCACGTCCCACGCGTCCATTCCGTCGCCGTTATAGCCGCGTTCGCCGCTGCCGACCACCGTCACCACCTTGCTGTCCATTTGGCTTTCCACCGTCAGGCGGCGGATACGCTGGTTGTCCGTATCGGAAATATACAGCCGCCCGCGCTTATCCACCGCTAAGCCGGTGGGGTTGCTAAACGCGCTGTCGGTGCATTTGCGGTCCCCGTCGCCGGAAAAACCGCGCTTGCCGGTGCCCGCAATCGTAAAAATAAAGCGCTTTCTCGGCTCCACCCAACGCACTTGGTGGTTGCCCGTATCGGCAATAAATAAATTGCCTTTATTGTCAAACACGATGGCCGAGGGTTTATTCAGTTCCGCGTTCATCGCCAATTCCCAATCGCCGCTGTTGCCCGGGTCCCCCGTGCCGACCACATTGACCAAAAAACCGCTGTGGCGGTCAATCTTGCGGATTAAATGGTTGCCGGTATCGGCGATATAAAGTTCCCCCTGCGGGCTGACGGCTACCCCCGTCGGATTATTTAAACTAGACGATACCGGGCGCAGGCCGTTGCCGTTATAATCCCGGCGGCCGTCCCCCGCCACCGTGTACATATAGCCTTTGGGCGTTACCATACGGATGCGGTGGTTGCCCGTGTCGGCAATATACAGGTTGCCCAGCGTATCAAACGCCAGGCCTGTGGGGCCGTTTAAAGCCGCCATATCGGCGTTGCCGCCGTCGTTGTCAAAACCGCGCTTGCCGGTGCCGGCGAAAGTTTCCACCTCACCGGTGCGGGCGTCTATGCGGCGCACGCGGTGGTTGGCGGTATCGGAAAAATACAAATTGCCGCGGCTGTCTACGGCAATGCCCATTGGGCTGCCCAGGCGGGCTTTCAGCGCATCTCCGCCGTCGCCGGAATACCCGCGCTTGCCGGGAATGCCGGCCACATCGTCAATCTGGCCGGGGCGCGAAATCCCCGCCGCGCCCGCCGTTACGGCGGCGCATAACATAAAACTAATCCATACAAGGTGCCATTTACGCATAAAATCTCCTTATAGCCATACTAACAAACTGCCGTCAAACGCGCAAGCCCAAAAATCCGGTTCACGCCTGGCTGGCTTTTTGCTACAATAATAATGAGGGAGGGTTTTCCTCCGCAAATTTTCCGCTCCCGCCTGGGAGCAAAAAGGAATTTATCCATATGATTATATTATTTTTAAACTGCGGCAGTTCTTCGGTCAAATACAGCGTATACGACTGGGACCAGAAGAAAAGCCTCTGCGCCGGCGCGGTGGAACGCATCGGCATTGAAGGGTCCTTCATTTCGCAGGACCGCAACGGGTACCCCACCTTTGAACTAAAACGCAATTGCAAAGACCATAAAGACGCCATCAACTTGGTGATTGAAACCTTGACCGACAAGGAACACGGCGTCATTGAAAACATCAACGTCATAAGCGCCGTAGGCCACCGCATCGTGCACGGCGGGAAATTTGCCAAATCTGTTATCGTGGACGATAAAGTCGTGGAAGAACTCAAAAATATTTCCGACTTGGCCCCCCTGCACAACCCCGCCCATATTATGGGCATTGAAGCTGCCCGCGCGCTGCTACCGAACGTCACCCATGTGTGCGTAATGGACACCGCTTTCCACCAAACCATGCCGGCTTCTTCTTATATGTATGCGTTGCCGCGCAAATGGTATACCGATTATCAAATCCGCCGCTACGGGTTCCACGGTTCTTCCGTTTTGTACACCTCCCGCCGCGCCGCGGTGCTTTTGGGCAAAAATGTGGACGAAGTAAACACCATCGTCTGCCACATTGGCGCCGGCGCCAGCGTGACGGCCGTGAAAAACGGCCAGTGCCTGGACACCAGCATGGGCCTCACCCCGTTAGAAGGGCTTGTAATGGGCACCCGCTCCGGCGATATGGACCCGTCCATCTGCTTCCATATGATGAAAAAGCTGAATATGAGCCCGGACGAAATGTACAAAATTTTGAACAAAAAAAGTGGTATGTATGCCCTCACCGGCGACCGCTTTGCCGACCAGCGCGACGTGCGCAAAGGCGCCGCCAACGGCGACGAACTGTGCAAACTGGCGCTGGAAGTGGAATGCTACCGCGTGAAAAAATACATCGGCGCCTATATGGCCGCCCTGGGCCGGTTGGACAGCATCGTATTCACCGCCGGCGTGGGCGAACGCGCGACCAATATCCGCGAAATGATTTTAAAAGGGTTGGAAAACTTCGGCATTGTGCTCGACGAAGAACGCAACAACGCCGCCGATACCAACAAAGCCGAATGCTGCATCTCGGCGGACAACTCTAAAGTAAAAATCTTTGTCATTCCCACGGACGAAGAAATCGTGGGCGTGCAAGATATTGTGGCCCTCCTGGCCGGGACATACGACGTGTATACCAAGTTCCGCTACATCTTCCAGGAGAAAGACTACCGCAACAAACTGCGCGATGCAGCCTTTATAGAAGAAGTTAAAAAGCGTCCTTTCTTATTAAAAGCCGCTATTAACTTGCCCGAGCAGCTTAAGCAGGAGTTGAAAAACTAGTTTTTGTTTACGCCCGTTTGCCATTTGCAAACGGGCGTTTTTAATACGATTTCGCAGTAAATGCCGTACCCTCCCGGCCGCTACGGCGCGCCGGGCCCGCAAGAAGTAAGATGAAAAATAAAATTAATACTAAATGGAGTAATAACCTATGTTCTTACCGAAAGAAGTAAAATTCTTTGACTTGTTTGACAAACAAACCGAAAACATCGTCCGTGCCGCCGAGTTTTACAAAAAACTCGTGGACAAAGGGGAATTTACGCCCGAAAACGTCCGCGAGATGCACGAGCTGGAACACTACGGCGATGAACTGACCCACACCACTATTAACACCTTAAACGAAACATTTATCACCCCCTTCGACCGGGAAGATATTTTAGCCCTGGCCAACCGCTTGGACGATATTATAGACGGGATTTATTTAATCACCAATCGGTTCTGCTTATACAAAATCCAAAAACCGACGGAATTCAGCCGCAAGATGGCCGACACCATTGAATCCACGGCCAAAGCGCTGCAAAAGGCCTTGGCGTCGCTTCGCAGCAATAAAAACATGAAAGAAACCCTCCTGCAATGCGTAGAAATCAACCGTTTGGAAAACGAAGGCGATGTCCTGCGCGACGAGGCGATTTCCTCCTTGTTCGAAAACGAAAAAGACCCGTTGATGGTTATCAAACAAAAAGAACTTTATGAGCTGGCCGAACAAGTGACGGACAATTGCGAGCACGCCGCCAATATGGTGGAATCTATTCTGGTTAAGAACAACTAAGGCGGGGCCCAAATATGCTTTGGATATTATTCTTAATCATTTTAGCGTTGTTTTTTGATTATTTAAACGGATTTCACGACGCAGCCAACTCGGTAGCCACCGTGGTTTCCACGCGGGTATTATCGCCTAAAGTAGCAGTAGCGTGGGCGGCGTTTTTCAACTTCGTCGCGTTTTTAGTGTTCCATACCGGCGTGGCCAAAACCATTGGAGCGGGCATTGTGGATATCCATATTGTAGACTCCAACCTGGTATTTGGTGCGCTGATGGGCGCTTGCGTGTGGAATATCCTCACCTGGTGGTGGGGGCTTCCGTCCAGCTCGTCCCACGCCCTAATCGGCGGGCTGATTGGCGCCGGCTTTGTAAAAGGCGGCGTAAACGCGCTGATGGCAGGCGGTATTCTGAAAACGGTCTTGTTTATTTTTCTCTCTCCGTTATTAGGCTTCCTGCTGAGCACGATTATAGGAATTATCGTGTTTAACATTTGCCGTCCGTTTAACCCCTACAAAGTGGACCATTGGTTCCGCAAAGGGCAGCTTTTATCGGCGGCGGCCTATTCGTTGGGACACGGCGGAAATGACGCGCAAAAAACGATGGGTATTATCAGTATGCTCCTGTTGGGCGGCCTGGCTGGGAGCGAAGTCGCCCCGATACGCGATTTTCTGCTTACCCACGAAGAAATGCACGCCGTAGCGCAAGGGACGTTCATTGTGCCTCTTTCCGTGGTGCTTTTGTGCCACGGAGCGATTGCCTTGGGCACTTTGTCGGGCGGATGGAGAATTGTCAAAACGATGGGCCAAAAAATCACCCGTCTGCGCCCGGTGGACGGCTTCTGCGCCGAATCGGGCTCGGCTATTTCGCTCTTTATTGCCTCGGTTATGGGCGTGCCCGTAAGCACCACCCACACCATCACCGGTGCTATTGTAGGGATTGGCTCCCTGCGCCGCTTGTCCTGCGTGCGCTGGGGGGTAGCCAACCGCATTGTGTGGGCTTGGTTTATCACCATTCCCGCCGCGGCGGTGATATCAGCCGCCAGCTACCTGCTGAAAACTTGGCTCTTTTAAGCCGTTTAAAACGGCTTTATTATCCCCCGGGCCTGTTCCGCCCGGGGTTTTTATTCTATTTTCCCCCGCCCCTTGGCGGGCAAGGCGGCTTCCTTTACAATCGGCAAGGCGACAAAAAAATCCTCCGCCCGACAAGGCGGAGGATTTTGATTTGTACCAAAAAGACTCAGCTTATCCCGGCGCGGGTGCGTTGTTTTTCTTTCAAGTAAGAAATAAGCATCTGCCATTCCCGGGCGACATTTTCATCAAAATCAAAACGGGAAGAAATTTCCTGCAGGTCTTCAATAAACATTTCCCGCAGTTTCACCACGGAAGTGATGTTAAATTCGGCGGCTTCGTGGGCGGTTTGGCGGGCACACTCGCGCATCGTGTTTTTCATTTTGCCATACCACTCCACTTGCTCCATACGCGGCGCGCAGTTGTTTAGCGTTTCGCGGATTTCCCGGTTCAAAAACGAAATATGCACTTCCTGCCAGTCCACCGGCCCGGCAAATACCCCCCGCATCAGCACCTGCAAAAAGCGCACCCGGTCCGGAGTGCTAAGCAAAGGCAGCACGTGGGTTTCCAACCGCTGCGCCACCGACTCGCCCAGCAGGTCCAAAAAGGCCGGATTTTGCTGAAAATCAGGTGCAAAATGAGAGTATTTAAACCGTTTGATAAATTCCTGTTCCGCATCCCGCTGGGCAAGCAGCAATTCTTGTTCCAGTACGGTTAAAACCGCCGGATTTACTTTAATTTTTTCCCGTATGCGGTGCGATAATACCATCAGCCAGGTATTCAACCCCAGGATATTTCTTTCCTCCCAGCGGTATTTTGTAACAGCCGACTGGCGCCAGGCTTGGCGCAGCAACACGCGGTTAAGTTCTCCGTCCTTTAGGATAGCGGCCGCCGGATAGTTGTGTTGAACATTCACCCCCAGTGCGCGGCGCAGCACCAAACCGCCGTGCCCGCGGCGCACCAAGGACTGTATGGCCTCGTTGGAAAGGGGCCGCAACATTTTTCCGCCCCGCTTTAAAAAGGCTCCCCCTATAGACTGGGCAAGAGCCGCCTGAGAAAACACACTGCCTAGTAAAAGGAAAAGAATTAGTTTTTTCATATTAAATCCCTACTATATTGTTCAAAATAACCGCCTAATATGCCAGGGCCATTGGGCCCATATGAAACCAGGTCTTTTGACCCACAAAAAAAGATATTTTTTCCGCCGGGGCTTGACATTTTTCCCGTCGGCGATTATACTTATTACACACCGTTATCTTATTAGCAAGGAGCCCGTGGTATGAAAATCACCTTTGCGGGAAACAAAAAAGTAAATGTTCACGTCAAAAATTTTGACATTCTAACCGACCAAAGCAAAGAACACGGCGGGGATTCCAGCGCTCCCACGCCGATTGATTTGTTTTTAGCTTCGCTAGGCAGCTGCAGCGGCGTGTTTGTGCTGAACTTTTTAAAGCAGCACAACTTGCCCGAAACCGTCTACCTAACGTTGGAACCCGAATGGAACATCAATGAATATGTAATAGATAAAATTAAAGTTTTCATCCACGTGCCGCCGGATTTCCCGCAAAAATACGAAAATGCCCTCGTAGAAGTAGCCAAGCGCTGTTTGGTGGCACGGCACGTCAAAATCACGCACGAGATTTCCGTCGTGCGGGATGAAAATTAATCTCCGGCTCCCCGCTTTTAACGCCCGCTTCGGCGGGCGTTTTTGGGGTTCTCCAACGGATTTTGTACGACGTGCCGATTAGCTAAAATAAGCCCCAAAAAAATTCCAGGCTGCAAGCCTGGAATTTTAATTTATAAATTATCCTTAATCGTCTGTGCCAGGCGTTTTAGGCCCTCCACAATTTGCTCTTTGGACGGATAAGAAAAATTCAGCCGTATGTCATTAAACACATTGCCCGCCGGGTAAAAATCCACCCCCGCCACATACGCTACCTTGTTTTCAATCGCCTTCGGAAGCAATTGCGTAGCATTCATATGTTTGGGCAATGTTAACCACAGGAAAAGCCCTCCTTCCGGGCGCGTCCACGCAACGCACTTGGGCATCAGTTCTTCCAGCGTTTTAAGCATTAAATCGCGTTTTTCGCGGTAAACGGCGATAATCTGGTCCACGTGCGCCAAGAGCAGCCCCCGGCGCAGGTATTCCGCAGTAGCCAGCTGCAAAATAGGTGCCGTGCACAAATCCATCGCCTGTTTCAAAATGACGTACTTGCGAATGATTTCTTCCGGCCCGATGATATACCCCAAGCGGAAACCCGGTACAAAAACCTTGGAAAAAGTAAACAGCGTCACCACATGGCTGTGGTCTTTGTCCAACGCGTAAAACGTACGCGGGGAAACCCCTTCAAACCGGACCTGGCGGTAAGGAGAATCTTCCAGAATCAAGGTTTCGTATTTTTTAACAATATCCAAAATTTTTAGGCGGCGTTCTTCCGGGATCGTAGTGCCCGTCGGATTTTGAAAATCCGGCACCAAATACACAAATTTGCACGGACGCCCCTGCTGCTGTAAAATTTTTAATTTAGCCTCCAAATCTTCAGGCAAAACGCCGTATTCATCGCTTTCGGCGCCCAAAATATCCGCTCCGGCCACTTTAAAAGCCTGCAAGGCGCCCAAATAAGTCGGGCAGGCCGTAATGATGGCATCGCCGGGGTTCACAAACAAACGCGCCGTCATATCCAGCGCCTGCTGCGAAGCGGACACCACCAAAACCTGTTCCGGGAGGACCTCGATATTCTCGGTTTCTCGGAGCAATTTAACCAATTCTTTTTTCAGGCATTCTTGCCCTTCGGTGGTACCATATTGGAGTGCTTCTTTAGGCGAATTTGCCACCACTTTGCCCATAATATCGGCTACAGCGGCCGTCGGAAATAAGTTAGGATCCGGCAGCCCCCCCGCAAAAGAAATAATTTCGGGGCGGGAAATAACTTTTAAAAGTTCTCTGATAGCGGACGCTTTGGAGCGGCTGACTACCTGGGAAAATAACTTATTGTAATTCATGTACAGCTCCACTATTCTTCAATTTTCTTAACTGATATATTGTACTATTTTTAAGCTTAAATCTTTGGCGGGAACCGAATGGGTCAGCGCGCCCATAGAAATCACATCCGGCCCAGCTTGGCAGTAGGCCTCCAAGTTATTTTTGTTTACCCCGCCGGACACTTCTATCACGGCCCGGCCGGCGATTTCTTTTTTGCACGCCGCCACCTGCTCGGGCGTCATATTATCCAGCATAATAATATCCGCCCCGGCGGCCAAGGCTTCTTTCACTTCCTGCAAAGTGGTGGTTTCCACTTCCACTTTGGGCGTATGGCCGATAACGTCTTTAATCTTTTTGACGGCCGCCGTAATGGAGCCGGCCGCCGCAATGTGGTTATCCTTAATCATCACGCTGTCGGCCAGGCTGATGCGGTGATTGCGCGCGCCGCCCACCCGCACGGCGTATTTATCCAACCGCCGCAAACCGGGCTGCGTTTTGCGCGTATCCACAATCATCACGCCGTATTTTTTGCCCACGGCCGCATATTCACGCGCCGCGGTGGCAATGCCGCTTTGGCGCTGCATAAAATTAAGCGCCGTGCGTTCGGCTTTTAAAATAGAAAGGGTGCGTCCTTCCAGTTCCAGCACTTTTTCCCCTTTTTTCACCTCATCGCCGTCTTTTTTAAAAGGCGTAAAAACGATATCTTCGTCCACCGCGCGGAACACTTCGCGGGCGGTTTCCATTCCGCACAGGACCAAATTTTCCTTTGCAAAAACCGCCGCTTTGGCGCGGTTTTCTTGCGTAAAAATTGTATCGGAGGTAATATCCCCCAGGCTCAAATCTTCCAAGAGCGCAAGTTCAATAATTTTATCCAGTATCATTGGGCTAACTCAAACATTTTATCAATCGCTTTTTTGGCGCCGGCGGCGTGGGCCGGATCGACTTCCACTATCTGTTCGGGGCGGGGGTCAATCAACGCCTCCAGCGTATTTTCCAGCGTATTGCGCTTCATTGAGCGGCATACGCCAAACGGCCAGATGAATTTTTTCTGTGGAAATTCCGCCTCCAACCGGTTCACCAGGCCAAATTCCGTCAACATTCCAAAGGTTTTAGCTTCGGAACCGGCCACATAGGCGGTCATTCCTTTGGTGCTCCCGACGTAATCGCACAGCCGGCAGACTTCTATCGGGCATTCCGGGTGGGCCACCACTTTAATGCCCGGATGCTGCGCGCGGAGGGCTTCCACCTCCTGCGGCTGGTATTTATCGTGCACGCAGCACGAACCGCCCGCCGCAATAATTTTTTTAGGCGTACCGCGCAGGGCCAGTTCGGCTTCCAAATTTTTGGCCATCAGCAAATCGGGTACAAAAATGAGTTCCTCCCCCGGCATTTTTTGGGCGATATCAAACACGTTGCCGGAGGTTACGCACGCATCGCACTGGGCTTTTACTGCAGCCACGCTGTTGATATAGCACAAGACGGGTACGCCCGGATGCTGCGCGCGGAGCTTTTTTACGTCGTCCGCCGTGATGGCGTCCGCCAGCGAACATCCCGCAGGACCGGCCGGGATGAGCACTTTTTTATGTGGATTTAAAATCTTAGCAGTTTCCGCCATAAACCATACGCCCGCAAACACGATGATATCCGCCGATGAGTCGCGCGCTTTCATAGCCAGTTCATACGAGTCGCCCCGGTAGTCGGCCACGCCGTACACGATATCAGGCGTCGTGTAAGAATGGGCCAAAATAACGGCGTTTTTTTCTTGTTTAAATTGGTTGATGGAAAGGGTATAAGGGGCGGCGGCCAGGCAGTCTTCGTAGGTCCAGCGGGAACCGTTTTCTTTAGACACAGACTTAAGAAGCCCATAGAGTCTATGGGCTTCTTCGGTAAGCCGGGCTTCTTTTGTTAACGCCTGAAGCATAAAAAATTACAGCGTATCCGGCAGGGCTTCTTCGCTGGTGTAGGTCGTAGTGGTGGAAGAGGCCGGAACAGCCGAATCGCTGTTAATATAATAGATGTTGGTATTGTTGATGACCTTTTTGCTCTTCGTCACATCCGTGGAGGAAGAGGACTTCTTGGTCGTTTTCTTAGAAGACTTCTTGCCCGTCGTTTTTTTGGCGGAAGGCTTGGCTGCGCCTTTCAAAACCGTATCGGCCGGGGGCAAGTACGAATCTCCGCAAGCTTGCAATTCGTACGCGGGGATGGAATCGTAATCCGTTTCCGGGGCAAGCATATTGTCAAATTCCTGGTCGATGATCTGGTATTTGGCGTCGCTGGAGCTGGAAGAGTAGGCTCTGCCGTCAGCGGTTTTGGTATTGGAATTGCCCGACGAACAGGCGGATACACCCAAAGCAGCCACACAGGCCGCGAGTAAAAGTTTTTTCATAACCCGTCTTCTCCTTGTATTTGCGGGCAAGGCCCGCGCGTTATTTCATTATATATCATATTGGGCACGGTTGGAAAGATTTTTTCCCACGTAATTTTTTTAAAAATTATCTGCTCTTCTACGTCTATTTTTAGTAAAATAAAAAGGTTGTACCGTTTAGGAGGAATCAAAACATTCATGCAAACTATCCAACAGTTATGGCTTGCGCTGGTTGCATTTGTAACGGGTCCGTCCGTGCAAAGCGCATATGACTTGATGAACGGGCTTAACACCCTGGTGTGGGGCCCGCCGATGATTATCATCTTGCTCTTTTTAGGCATTTATTTTACGATACGGCTGCATTTTATTCAAAAGTATACTTGGCCGGCAATGAAACTTTCGGTCACCAAAGTAGAATCCGAAGGAATGGTAAGCAGCTTTGGCTCCCTGGCCGTGATGATTGGCGCCACCGTGGGCACCGGCAGCATTATCGGCGTGACCACCGCCGTGGCGGAAGGCGGGCCGGGTGCGCTTTTTTGGATGATTGTGGCGGGTTTTTTCAACTTTACCATCAAATACTGCGAATGTATGGTGGCGTTTAAATACCGTGTTAAACTGCCCGATGGAGAATATGTCGGCGGGCCGATGTATTACTTATCCAACATTCTTAAATTTAAATGGTTAGGCATTATCTTTGCCGTGGGAACGCTGTTGATGGGCCTTACCGCCGGCAGCGCGTTGCAGTCCAACTCCATTGCCGATGCGTTGCGCGAAAGCTACAACTTAAACCCCTGGTATGTGGGGCTGTTTGTGGCTATTGCTACAGCGGTGGTGGTTATCGGCGGGGTGAAACGCATTGCTGCTTACTCCGAATGGCTGGTGCCGATTATGGGCAGCTTGTATTTGCTGATTGCGCTGATTGTGCTGCTGATGAACTTTAAAGACATTCCGGCTGCGATAACTATCGTGGTAAAGAGCGCCTTCACGGGCAAAGCCGCCGTGGGCGGGGCCATTGGCGTAGGAATTATGGGCATTTTGCAGGCGATGATTCCGGCCGTCAGCGCAGGCGTTACCCGTGCCGTATTGGCAACGGAAGCCGGCCTTGGAAGCGCCTCTATCGCCGCGGCCGCGGCCAAAACCCGCAGCGCCACGCAAATGGCCATCATTTCGGCTACGTCCGTGTTTTGGGCCATTTTCATCTGCACGCTGACGGGTATGGTGATCGTGCTGGCCGGCGATTGGCAGAACCCCAACGTCTACGCCGCCAACTTGTGCAACAGCGCGTTTAAAACGGTGCCGTATATCGGAACGCCCATTTTAATTTTCTCGCTGGTGATTTTCTCGTTTACCACCATCATCGGCTGGGGATATTATATGGAAAAATCCCTCCAGTTCCTCTGTAAAGGTTCCAATGTTTTGATTAAACCTTCGCGGATTTTGTTTATTCTGCTGGTGTTTATCGGCGGCTGGATTGGGACGAGCTTCTCGTGGGATTTTACCATTGCCGACTCGCTCTTGCGCACGGCTGAAGCCAACAATTCTACCCGTTTTATGTGGGCTTTGGCTATTTTTACGATGACGATGATGACCGTGCCCAACATTTGGGCCTTGTGGTGCTTCCGCAAGGTGATTATCAAAACCACCCGCAAGAACATCAAAAACATCGTAGGCAAACAACCCAAAACAGAAACCAATTCCTAAATAAAAACCCCCGCTTTTGAGCGGGGGTTTTTATTGCCCATATAGGATTGTTTTTAGGCTTTGGCCTGGTCCTGCGGGCGGACAAACAGCTCCACGCCTTTGGCTATATTGCGTCCGCTGGGCTGCTGGTAGGCGTACAGGCCAAATTCCGGCAGCACCGAGAAAAGGTGGTCGAAAATATCACTTTGCAGCGCTTCGTAATCGGTCCATACGGTCGTGTTCAAAAAGCAATACACTTCCAGCGGCAGCCCCTGGGCATTTTGCGGCAGCTGGCGCACCATCAGCGTAAAGTTCGGGTCGTTGGCCACTACATACGGGCGCGAAGCCAAGTACAGTTCCGCATAGTGGCGGAAGGTGCCAATGTTGGTCAAATGGCGTCCGTTTAAGAAGTTTTCTTTTACGTTGCGTTCCGCATTAAATTCCGTAATCTCTTTTTCTTTTTGTTCCAGGTAATCTTTTAAAAGTGCAATTTTTTTAAGGCGGTCCAACATCGGGCGGTCCAAAAATTTAACCGTATCCACATCAATCAAAATACTGCGCTGAATGCGCCGCGCCTTGGCCGCATACATTCCGTTCCAGTTTTTGAACGGCTTGGAAATCATATCATAGGTCGGCACGCTGACGATGGTCATATCAAAATTCTGTACGCGCACGCTGGTGAGCGAAATATCAATGATGTTTCCGTCAGCCCCGGCGGAATCGACGGTAATCCAGTCGCCTATTTTAATGAGCTTGTTGGTCGTCAGCTGGATGCTGGCAGCAAACCCGAGGATGGGGTCTTTGAAAATCAAGGAGAAGACCGCCGCCAAAGCAGATAAACCGGTGATAATATACATCGGCCGTCGGCCCAACAACAACGAAAGAACAAACAACGATGTAAGCAGAAACAAAATAATTTTTAAGGCCTGCACCACCCCTTTGATGGGGATATTCGGGTTACGCCCGTACAGCCGGCTCACCGTGTTTAAAATAGCATTAAACAGCCACGCAAAACTCAACACCACAAACAGCCCGGTCAGCTTCCCCATCAGCGTGGTTACCCAAGCTACATCTTTGGTGATAAAAACAGGGTGCAGGTTGATAGACGCCAAGGCCGCCACCACCACGCCAATGGCCGTAAACAGGCTGTGTTCCGACATTGCTTTAAACCATTTGTCGGAATTTAAACGCGCCACCAAGCGGCCTAGATACCGGTTGAAAAACCACGAAGAAAACCGCGCCAACACATACAAAATCAACACAAATGCCACAGCCGATATCAGCTGGGCAATCAGCACGTTGTACTGATCCGGGATTAAAGGCATTTTTTCCACACAGGACAAAATAAAGTTCATACACGCTCCCCTTTGCTTAAAAAGTTATTATAATAAGTGTATGAAAAAACTACTCTGCGGCGCAATGCTTACTCTGCTTTTAGGGGCGTGCTATACCCCGCTGAACAACTCCGGCGTGGCCACCACCAAGCCGTGGCTGGAAATTCCCGCCAAAAAACTGGATTTTGACGGCAAACAATACGATTCCTGCTACCAGTTCAACATCCGCTTTTGGCCGCAGGAAGCCGCCGAGCAAATCGATTTAGCCCAGGCCTGCATATCGGATTGCTGCTGGCGAAGCGACAAAGAGGAAGTAACCCTGGATTTTAATAAAAATTTTGAAACGGACCTCGCCTTCTACGGCCGCGCCCGCAAGTATTCGCCGGGCAAAATTACGTTTAAAGTATCACACTCCAATTTAGTTAATACCACCAAAGTAACCGTATCGCCTTCGGGGGCCGTCAACAACAAAGGGTTGCTGAAACTTTCTTATAAAGAGTACGAAAACCCCACCCGCCTAGCCCAGCTGGAGGCCGCCTCCCGCCGCCTGCAAACGCGCCGCAACGCTTACTTGGTTGAACAACAACAGCGCCAAGCCGCCGCCGAACAAGCCCAAGCGGCCGCCCGGAAAAAAGCCGCCCAAGAAGCCGCCGCCCGCACCTTGCTTTTACGCCGCGCCGGCGCTAAAATTGACACTTATTTTTACCAGATGAATAAAACCTATAAAAAACAAGGCGCGATATTTTTACTTAGCGAGCGCATCCTGCTGGCCGACCCGCTGAATACGCAAGGGGACTATTCCGTCACCTGCCACGCCCAGGCGCGCACCGGGGTGGACATTAAAAATTTAAAAGCGTCCACCTTTTCGTGCGGCACCTGGCGGGTGAGTTTGGAAGACGGCACCGTCCAAGCCTACGATAAAAAAGCGCGCCAGATTATGGGAAATGATTAAATTTTTTCTCCATAAATAAATATCCCCCGGCACTGCCGGGGGTTCTATGCATAAAAAATACCCGGGACCAATGCCCGGGCATTTTATATATTTCGCCGCATTTACGGCAGATAATAATAGTTAGATGAGCTTCCCTCCCGCGGAGCACCCCCCATACTTTTGCATACTTTTTGCGCCAGCGTGGAATCGCGCGCCGCCACACATACCCGTTCCCCCGGATTTTTGGAACTATGCTCCAGGTATTGAATATAGAGGATAAGCGTTTTCCCGTTCTCGAAAATTTCCCCATCTACACGGGCCTGCGTTCCCCAGGTGCTTCCACCGGAATTTAAATTGTAGCGGAGCTTGTCCCCGCACTTGATTTCGCCTTCCCCTTTGGTCGTGCACCCGGAAAAAGCAGAAATATCCAAAACGGTTATATCGTCGATAGGGTATTCTCCGTTGGCTAAGTAGTACACTTCCGCCGCCTCGGCAATGGCTTTTACGCCCGACATCGTGGAAGACAGACGGGATTTAAGCACCGCTACTTGGTACTGTGGCAACGCAACCGCCGCTAAAATGCCGATAATTAGGACGACAACCAGCAGTTCAATCAAAGTAAAACCTTTTTTCATTAAAAACTCCTTAGCAAGTTGATTTTAGTGCTTAACTACAGCCCAATAATTAACAGCCCAAAAATCAACGCTAGGGCCAGTGTATCAAAAAAAAAAAACAAATCAAGGCCCCGAGCCGGGGTTCCCCACTCTATACCCGTTAACACGACTAGCTGGGCCACACTGTTTTTGAAATGTCGCGCTCTTACGCAACGGCCTTCCAGGCCGCGGAGCGCTGCCTCGGACAGGGTTTTGCAAAATACGGTGCTTACACAATAGGGAACAAATTGTTGAGGATATTTTTGCAAGAGCCCAGAGCCTGGGCTCCCCTTCCCTGGCCCGCTAACACGATTAGTGGAGCCACACTACTTTCGCATTGTCGCGCCCTTACGCAACGGCCTTCCAGGCCCGGAAGCTCTGCCTCGGACAGGGTTGCGTCAGGTACGGTGCTGACGCAATAGGGAACAAATTGTTGAGGATATTTTTGCAAGAGCCCAGAGCCTGGGCTCCCCACTCTATGCCCGCTAACACGATTAGTGGGGCCACACTATTTTCGCATTGTCGCGCCCTTACGCAACGGCCTTCCAGGCCGCGGAGCGCTGCCTCGGACAGGGTTCCGCCCAATACAGTGCTTACGCAATAGGGAACAACCCGTTGGGAATGTTTACGCAAAAGAGCCAGAGGCTGGGCTCCACTTCCTTTACCCGCTAACACGACTCCTGGGGGCACACTGTTTTTGGAATGTCGCGCTGTTTCAAAAAGAAAGCTGTTTTCCGCTTGCGTTGTTGCCGTTGCCGTTTATCCGGCCCTTTTGCCCCGCCTATAAAAAGCCTTCCAAGCGGATTAGAAATTTTATTGTTTGAGTGCGGGGCAAAGCCTGCACGAGTTATAAAATTTCCCGCTGGGAAGTGATTTTTATGGGGCCCTGGGCCGGCGCTCTTTTTCGCCCTTTTTCTGGCGCCAGAAAAAGGGCACCCCGAGCCGGGGTTCCCCACTCTATACCCGTTAACACGACTAGCTGGGCCACACTGTTTTTGGAATGTCGCACCCTTACGCAACGGCCTTCCAGGCCCGGAAGCTCTGCCTCGGACAGGGTTTTGCCTAATACGGTGGCTTACGCAAAAAGGGAACCACCCGTTAGAATGCACACGCAGTGCAGCGGCCCGCGGCGGGCCGCCCAACATTGGGCCCGCTCACACCTAAACGAACATAGAATTTCCGGCATATGGCGCTCCCGTACACAAAAAGAAACCCCGGAGTTTGCTCCGGGGTTTTGCAAAACCAACATAGGGAAAAACGTCTTAATAAATAGCGCGCCATTCCCGCGTAGTGAACGAAAATTCCACCCGGCGGTTGGTACGGCGGCCGTCGCTGGAGTTATCCAACGTCAGCGGGCGGTCTTTGCCGTGGGAATGGATGCGGATGCGTTCGGCATTGATGCCGCGGCTAACCAGATAGGATTTCATCGCCGCCGCACGGGAAGCCCCCAGCCAATAGTTGTATTCTTTCGAACCCAGTACATCTGTGTGCCCTTCGATAATAAGGTGCAAGGAAGGGTGCGATTTCATTACATTGGCCACCTTGTCCAAGAAGGGGTAGGCATATTCCGGCGGACGGATAGAGTCAAACTCGTAGGTAATGGCCGGCAGGCGCAAGGTTTTGGCCATACGGGCTTCGCTCTGGTTATAGAGTTTGGCATTTTTCTGGGCTTGTTCCTCGATGATGGGATCGCGCTTGGTAGGACGGGGAATTTCGTCATAGTCCTTTTCCTGCGCCGAAGAACAGGCAAATAATCCTGCAGTGCAAATCAACAGCAAAACGGTTTTCAAATTCATATAATTCCTCCTGTTCCCATTATAGCAAAAGAGCGGGAAAAGCAGTCAAATTTTCCTCTTTTCCCGGTTATCAACACGCTGTTGATAACCTGTGGATAATTCCCCTCTTACTCTACACTTGCCCACAGAAAAGGGGTTCAAACAAGCGCAACAAACAGCATTTTTGGGCTGCCCTGTGGATAACCCCGTTTTTTTGTGGACAACTCACCCCCTTGTATAGGGGGATAAATCTTTCTTTCTTCTTTTTCCCGTCGGAGATTTTTTAGTTTTCTTTTTGGGAACGGTTTTAAACAATTTTCAAAAAAACTGTTGACAAGTTGCGTTTTTTTTGCATAAAACGGCTTTTTTGGGGTATTTTTATTGTTTTTTAAGCCTAATTTTCACGCTAAAGGTCTTTTTATCCACACCCCCGCTGATTTTGACCTTTCCCGCTTCCGCGCCAGCCAGCAAGGATAGTTCCCCCCGCCGCGCATTCCAAACAAAATAAGGCGGGCTTATGCGCAAGGAAACCGGCACATACGCATATTCACGCCCGTTTTTTAAACGCGCCGAAACCTCGAGCTTTACCGGCGTATCACTTTCTAAAGTCAATGAAGAGGCGCTCACGCGGCCTTTTAAACGTTTAAGCGTCACTTTTTCAGCCGGAGCCGATAAATATCCGTAATCCACTCCCTCAAATAAAGAAGCCGTCTGTTGCGCATAAGCCAACGCAAAACCTTCCCCATACGCCAGCCCCAACGATTCCAGCTTCTGCTGGGCCAGCGCCAGTTCCGCCTGGGTTCCGGCCACAAACACCCGCGGCGTACCCGCCGCAGGCAGCACCAGCTGCTGCACCGCATCCGCCGGGAAGGCCAGCGCCAGCTGGCCAAATAAATTCGGTTTGGCGAATAATTCCATCGCCGTCAGCGCCGCACTTTTACCGCGGGCCGCAATCACCCGCCGGGAAGGATCGGTGAAGGTCAGATAATTCGTATCAATATAAGGCATTAGTTCGCGGGAAATAAATTCCACTATTTTAGCCCGGTTTTGGTAATCGGCCTCTTGAAAATTCACTCCCACCACCAACGCTTTATACCGTTCTAAAAATTGTTTGGCTTGCTCGGCCTGTTTTGGCCCGGCCCCCAGCAAATATACCACCGGATACCGGCGCGAAAGAGGAACCGCTTCTTCCGGCAAAAAAACTGTCAAGGTGTACTGGTCCCCCAACACGGCGGATGGAAAATGTATGAATGTTTCCCGTCCGGGGTTGATAATTAGTCGGCTGTCTTCCTGTGCAAATGAGCCGCAGGCCAGCCCTAAAAAAGCGATAAGAAGGTATAATTTTTTCATATAGTTTATTGTATCATATTCCCCTTTTGCGCCGTCCGGCAAGGGCCTAGCAAAAGCCTGGGTCCAAAGGCCCTTGCAGTTTTTCCTCCAAACAGTTAAAGTATGGAAAAGGAAACATTGTCCAGGAGCCGTTTATGAAAAACAAAACCAATTTACGCTTTTTACTGGCGCTAGGCAACACAAAAATCGTCGTGCTAAAAGACAAGGACGATTTGCACGTCTATACCAATTCCCCGAATAAACGCCTAAAAAATACCGTCGCCGCCGAACGGCTTACGGACGCTTTGTCGGTACGATAAAATTTCCCCTTTTACCAACTCCGCCGGATGCGGGCGGAGTTTTTTATTTCCCTCCACGCGGACCTGCCCCGTATTAATGGTATAATGTAAACGGAGGATTTTTATATGAAAAAAACAACCCTTTTACTCTTTACCGCCTTGTTGGCGGCTTTGCCGCTTTCGGCGCAAACCACGCTGCAACAGGCCCTGCCCCTTTTACAGCAAAATACACGCTCGGCCGAACAAACCCAGCAAGTGCTGCAATTGTTCCGCTCGTCCAAAGACCCCGACACCGTCTTTGCCGCCGGCGCCAGCCTGGTTAAAATCCCGCCGGCCAAAACCCTGGAACCCGCTTTATTTAATTTGATTTTAAAGAGCGACGACCCGCTGAAACAGGCCTTTTCCGCTGTGATTGTGACCGCAATGGGTTCCTCGCACGAAGAACTCATCCCCATCCTGCAAGAAACGCTAAACGGCAAAAACGATGTGCTGCGCTCCTACGCGGCCGGCGCTTACGGCATTATTACCCCCGCCGACAAATCCTACGTGCAAGACGTCGTCCTGCTCTATATCTACGACCCGGCTTTCGCCGTACGGGCGATGAATTTGCTGGCCGATGATTCCAAGGCCTTGTTTAAATACCTCAAACAAGCCTCCGCCAGCACAGATCCGCAAACGCGCGCCGCGGCTGCCTCTTGGCTGGGCACCCTGCACAGCGAGGAAGCCGCCAAACAATTGCTAAAAATGGCCAAATCCGAAGAAAATACCAACGTGCAAGCCCAGCTGGCCACCGCGTTGGCGGCCAACGCGGCCAATACCCACCAAACCCTCGTTAAAGGCTTGCGGCAAAATTACAAAACCGCCGCCGCCAACACCTATGCGCTTGCGTTGGGATTTATGACGGGCAACGCCGTGGAACCCATCCGCCAGGCACTGGCCAGCTCTAACCAAAACGAACGCATCAACGCCGCACGCGCCGCCGCCTATATGGCCGGCGTATTATCCAACCCGGACGCATTCCATTTTACCTCGGACAGAACTTTTGACATCGGACTTTTAAAAAGTTTAATTCCGCAATTGAAAGTATTGGCCCAAACGGAAAACGACACCGTAAAGGTCTATGCCGAAAATGCCTTGCGGCAAATTGAAAAACTGATGATTTAATATGAATACACCTGTAATGAAAGTAAAAAAGCTGGACCCGCGCGCCAAATTGCCCCTGCGCGCCCACCCGACCGATTCAGGCGCCGATTTGTTTGCCTTGGAACACACCGTTCTGCCGGCACGCACGGTAGTGAAAGTACGCACGGGAATTGCCGTTGAATTGCCGGAAAACACTTCGGGCATTATTTGGGGTAAGAGCTCGGTGGAAAGCAAAGGCATCAAGGCAATGGCCGGGCTGGTGGATGCCCCTTACCGCGGAGAACTGCTGGTATGTATGTACAATTTAAATGACACGGACTTTGTCTTTGAAGCCGGTCAAAAAGTGGCGCAGCTGGTGGTGCTACCCACCCTGTATCCGGCTTTTGTAGAAGCGGAAGAATTGTCCGGCACCGCCCGCGGCAGCGGCGGGTTTGGCAGTACAGGGAGCAAATAATTTGCATAAAAATACCGGGCTTTCTAAGCCCGGTATTTTTTTGAAAGTATTTTTATTTTGTTTCAAACCCGGAAGTTGTAAACACCCGGCAAAGTTTGGCGCCTTTGGTGCCTGTACCGGTACAAGTTTTGGCATCGGGGGTTGCACTCAAATTATTAAAAAACGTAAGTACATATTTGCTTCCGTCGTTTAAATTGCGGGTCACTTCCAGCCGGTCCCCCCCGGATAAATTATACACAAACGACTCCGTAGTAAATTGCGTTCCGGCATCGTTCCAGGTTCCCCCATTCGGGCGGACATCCAAAGAAGCCCTCGAGGAAGGAGCTTCGTTAGGCCGTTCCGCCAAGGCGCGGTTCATTGCATCCACAATGGTTTTTGCATTGATAAAGGCCTCCGCCGCGCGGGATTTTTCCACCGCTGTTTCGTACTGCGGCAACGCTATCGCCGCCAAGATGCCGATAATCAACACCACAACCAACAATTCAACCAAAGTAAAACCTTTTTCCATTCCGTTCCTCCTTACCAGGGAAATCCCTTCTGTTATAGTATAAAATACCCGCCGGGCAATACAAGTTCCCCCGCCGGTTGATACACAAAAATTCCCCGGCCGCAAAGCCGGGGAGCAAACAAACCCGTCAGCCTTCAGACGCTATCAGCGCGTAGCCGTCCACCTTGCCGTCGGCGTCTTTGCAGGCGAACACGTCCCAGCCGGTATCTTCGTACAAGCCGTTTTCGTGCAGCAAGTCCATCCGCACCTGGAAAGCGTTTCCGGCGGCGGAATTCTCGGCCGCTTTGAACATCTGTTTGGAAAGGTCCTCGTTGCGGATGACTTCGCCGAAGAAATCGCGCCCTAAAATGTTATTGGTGCGCAAGCCGGTCACTTCCAAAAACGGCCGGTTGGCAAAGGTTACTTGGTAATCCAAGTCCATCATCACGGCCGGCATTTCCACATATTCCAGTGTCCGCGCCAGAGAACGGGAAGCGTCGCTGAGCATTTTGCCCGTCTGGCGCAACTCAATGCGCAGGCTCAGCAGGCGGGCCATAATACCCATCATTTCTTCCGCTCCCTGCCCAAAGCTGCTGCGCGGTTGGCAAGAGGCAAAACACAACGCTCCCTGCGCCTTGCCGTTTACGTACAGCGGGGCCGCCAACATAGCGCCGAAGCCTTTTTCCTTATGCAAACAGTGGGTACAGTTGGTGTTGGCTAAATCCGTCCACAACACCACATTGCCGTCCGGTACGTCTACCAGGCATTCTTCTATCGGGAATGTCATATACCGTTCCACATTCAACTCGTTCGGCGTGGTATATACAATATGGCTTTCCAGCCCCAGGCGACCTTTGTCAAAGCGAATGACCAGCCCAATATCGGCCGAAAAATGTTTCAGCCCAAACGCCAGGATTTTATCCACCTGTTCGGTAATCGAAAGCCCCGGCTCGCTGGCAACGCGGTAGAGCTGATGGATTTTTTCGTCGTACGCGTGCTTATCCGATACATCTTTTACCCACAGCACCGTTTCGGCACGGCCGGTAATGGGCGTAGCCATCGCTTCAAAATAGCGCAGCTGCCCCTCCACTTTCCATTCAAATTCAAAACGCGTGCTTACGTTAATAGACAATGCCTCTTTGATGGCAAACAACGCGCGGGAAGCGGCTTCCTGCGGCCAATAAACGCCGGGTTTTTTATCCAAAAACGTCTGCACGGCGCGGGTGTTATCCAGGTAAGAAAGATTGGAATATACTTCCAGTACGCGGCCGTCGCTGTCGGTTTTTAAGTACAATCCGGGCAGCGCCTGCCGGACGCTTTTAAGTTCCTGCGCTTCCTGGGAATCGTGGGCCACTTCCTTAATTTCATCCGTCAGATCCCGCAACACCACCAACACTTCATCCTGCGTCGGCAAATCCATCGCCGTGACGACCACTTGCGCCTCAAACGAAGATCCGTCCTTCTTGCGTACAGACAGTTTGAAAGAAGTTTTGCCCTGAGTGGCCACTTCTTCCTGGGCGCGGGAGAGGACTTCGCTGCAGCGGGCCGAATTGTGCCCTTTGTCGAAGAACAAATCTTTAAATGGCATATGCACCAATTCGTCGTGCGAGAAACCCAACTTGCGCGAAAGGAACTTATTGGATTGTTCAATATGGCCAAAGCGTCCGTTTTCAAACAAAACGCCAAAGACGATGCCATCCGTAGCTTCCAACAAGGCATTGAGCTGGGCGGAACGTTCTTCCAAAATCTTCATAATCTGCCGGTGAAACGCCATATTGCGCAGCACAAACAGATACCGTCCGTCCGCTTCCTTGATAGCCGTTACGCGCACCGTCGTATGTTCCAGCCCGCTGGCCAGATTGATGCGATATTCCCGGTTGACCAGAGAACCGTCCTTCGCCAAGGATTTCAAATCTTCTTCCAGGCGCGGGAGCGATTCAGCCTCAAACAAACACCGCAAATCCTGCCCAAGCAGTTCCTGTTCGCTTAATTGGCACAGTGAGCAGAACAAATCGTTGCAGACTTCAATTTGCCATTCTTTTCCGCACAGCACATACGGCTCGCTGTTGGGAAGCACCAGCATTTCGCTAGCCGATTTGCTGATTACCCAGCTGGGCGCAGCCGGCGGCTGCGGCGCACGCGGGGCCAACACTACAACCGACGCCGCCGGAACAGCCGGCGGAGGCGGCGGGCAAGAATTTCCTTTGCGTTCCAAAAACACCACGTAATCGGCTTCTACGGTACCGTCTTTAGCGTCGCGTTTGTTAATCGGCACAAAGCTGACCGAAAGCGGAATTTTGCCGGAGCCTTCTATACGGCCAGGGAACATTTTGACCGCGCGGTCGAAATCGAACATATAATCCATATGGGCCGGTTTGCCCGCTTTAAGCTGCCGGCGCGCCGCCAGTGAAATGGCCGGTTTCATATACACATTGCGGTAGAAGTTCTTATCCGCTTCCGTAAAATGGAACATCGTACGGCAGGCTTCGTTCATCACGCTGATGTAGCCTTTATGTGTCATAATAAACGCCGGCGTAACGCTCTTTTCAAACGCCGAGCGGAAACATTCCCGTTCGGTTTTTACGTCGCGCAGCATTCGGTTGGAGGCGGTTACGTCGCGCACGAAGCACAGCACAATGCGCCGCCCCAAATAGCGCGAAGCCACCGCCGCAAATTCGGTTTCCACTTCCTGTCCGTTTTGTTTGAGGAAACGCACATCTATGGCACTGGAAGCGTCATCCGAACCGGCCGAAACGGCATCGTATTTATCTTTTAAGAACATCCGGTGGTCTTCCGTTACCAGTTCGGAAAGGCTCTTGCCTTTTACGTCTTTCACCTCCTCATACCCTAATAACTGGCATAAGGCGTTGTTGGCATAAATCACTTTGGCGTCTTCCAGGATGACGATGCCTTCGCGGGCATTCTCCACGAGCAAGGTGTTTTTGTCGCTGGCTTCGCGGATTTGTTTTTCCATCTTGGTTTTGGCGGTAATATCTTCCGACACGACCAACAGACAATTGGGCGTGCCGTCCATATTAAACACCGGCGTTTTGACCGTGTGCATAATTTTCACGCCTTCGCTGGCGGTGGAAATCAGTTCCTGCGGGATATCTTGTTCCTTTTTGCTTTCAAACACGCGCAAGTCCGCCTCACGCAGGAACTCGGCTTGGTCCTTGTTGATATCCGCCCGGTAGGAAGTGCGCCCGATGACGGAATCGGCCATTACGCCAAACACTTCTTCGCTCTTTTTATTCCACAGGATATATTTACCGTCGTAATCTTTTACCGAAAGCGAAACCGGCAGGTTGTTGATAACCGTCTGCAGGAAGTTTTTGGCATCCATAACGGCTTTTTCCTGGGCTTTCTTTTCGGTGATGTCCTCCGCCACCGTCAGCACCATAAAGGGCTTGCCTTCTTTGTCGAACACGGGGGCTTTGATGAGGTGAAGCAAAATTTTATCTCCGCGCAAGGTAGTGTACCATTCTTCGGGGAATTCCACAATTTTCCCATCGCGGAAGATGGCTTTTTCGCGTTGGCCGTAAAAATCGTCCTTGGCCTGATATTCCCGTTCATCCGGGAATAATTCGTGCGCACGGCGGTTGATAAACGAAAGTTTATCATCCTGCCCGCGTGCATAAATGGCCACCGGCACTTGGTCCAGCAAGGTTTGCAAGAAATTTTTGGTTTCAATTAAGGCGCGTTCCTGGGCTTTCTTTTCGGTAATATCTTCCACCAAAGTTACAACAAACTGCGGTTCGCCGTTTTCGCCGCGCACCGGCACTTTTACCATATGCAGCAGTTTCTTTTGGCCGGAACCGGTGATATATTCTTCCTCCGGGATATCCAGCGTTTTGCCGCTGTCCAAAAGGGCGCGCTCGCGCATAATATACTCGTGCACTTGTTCGGGCGTTTCGTGCGGTAAGGCACCGGTAGCGTCGAAGGCTTTGTCCGACACTTCGCCAAAAATTTCTTCACACTGCTTATTGCGCAGCAGCATCCGGCCGTCCGCCGCGCGGGCATACAGGCCGATAGGCGCATTTTGCACGATAGCCGTTAAAAAACTGTTGGCACGGGCGATTTCTTTTTCCTGCCGACGGCGGTCGGTAATATCTTCCACGATGGAAAGCACCAACGGCTTAGGTCCGGCATCCATCAAAGGCACTTTAATCAAGTGCAAAATTTTCTCATTTCCGTCGTGGTCCACGTACACTTCTTCGGGATAATCCTTGATTTTTCCTTCTTTCAGCACCATTTCTTCGCGCAGGCGGTTATTTTCCACCACGTGCGGATCTTGATGCGGGTGCGGCGTATTGACGCATTTTATGTCCGTTTCTCCCAGCACCGCCATACTTTGACGATTAAAGAAAGTCATTTTGTGGTCGCAGTCGCGGGTATACAGCCCCAGCGGTACGTTATCCAATACGGCGCGCAGCAAGGTGCGGTTTTGCAGCAAGTCCTGTTCGTACTGTTGGCGGGCGGTTACGTCCACATACACCGTCAAAATGGACTGGCCGTGCCCCTTTTCGCCGGGGGCAAGCACCTTGGTAACGTTTAAGGTGCGTTCTTCGCCTTTGGCGTTTTTATACGACAACAGCACATTTTCCCGCGGATGATGTTTTTCGCGCACTTCACTGTCCAACCGCTGTACGGAAGGGACAATGGCCTTGGGCAAAAAATCATATACGCTTTTTCCTTGCGTATCGTTCGCTTTAAAACCGAACATTTTTTCCGCCTGGGTGTTCCATAAGGTGCAAACGCCGGCCAAGTTCTGCACCGTTACGGGCACGGGATAGCCGTCAAACACGGCGCGCAAAAAGTTTTTTTCAATGTTCATTTGCTTAAACAGCGGCACCGGCTCGAGCGTAAGCATAATAAACGGCGTGGAGGCCAAAATACCGGCGCCGGCGCTGACGTATACTTCATCGGCGTTGCGGTTGACCAGCCGAATGACGGTGTTGCGGGCGGTTTTGTCCTCCGCCATGGCACGCACCTGGGGCATCGTAAGGCCCAGGCGGTCCACGTGGGTGCCGTTTAAAGACGAAACTTCCGTATGCAACACGGCGGCGGCGCTTTCATTAGCAAAAATAATTTTGCCGGTGGCATCTAACAGCAGCAAAGCGGTAGGGAACTGCTGCAAAAAAGCCAGCATTTCCGGCGTGAGCGTTTTGATTACTTGCGGCGCGGGAGTATCTTTTTTAGAGAAAAATGAAAAAATGTTATTGGACATAAGCCCTCTTTTGGCGTAAAATAGAACGGCACGGATATATCTTAATAAATTCCACCCGCTGTTGCAACATAATAAGTACACGCGCACGGCCGCGTGCGTACGGAAAAACCGTCTAACCTTTTTTTGCCGCACCCAAACAGCGGCAACTTTCGGAAAATTTGCTACGATAAAACAACGGAGGATTTTACGATGAAACGCTTATATATCCTGTTTGCGGTAT
Organism: Candidatus Avelusimicrobium pullicaecorum; assembly: GCA_944322825.1. Lineage (GTDB taxonomy): Bacteria > Elusimicrobiota > Elusimicrobia > Elusimicrobiales > Elusimicrobiaceae > Avelusimicrobium > Avelusimicrobium pullicaecorum. Next base: position 14,134 of record CALUQD010000004.1, on the reverse strand, counting down.
TCTTTTTTGCCGGAGTACTAACGCTTTTACACGCGGCAGATGCCGTCTATAAACCCCAAACCGTGCGCCAAACGCCCCAATACCTAACGACGGACCCGGCGCTGGTGGAGGACACCTGCCCCGGCCACGATATTCTAAAACGCTTTACCTGCACCAAAAGCCAGGCGCCCGGGTATTCCTGCTACGACGTCTATATGGTGCAAGGGGATCCCATCGCCGCCGAACGCTACACCCTGCTGGACCAAACCATAACGATTGAAAATTCCTCCGCCGAACCGCTTTGCACCTTTGAGGGCAAAATGACCTGCGACAATTTTTTAGCCGCCCTTAATTACAATTTGGATTTTTCGTGGTTTATTTCCAATTTTCCTTCGTCCTCGTTTCCGCAATGCGGGGAAACCTATTCCTGCACGCGCATTGCGTGCCTGCGCCCGTTGGCGCCGGCCGAGGATGGTTCCAACCGCTCCGAAAAACTTTCCTGCGTGTTTAAGAAAAACCAGATTTTCTTTTTGGGGGCCGAACTGTCCTGCCAGGATAAAAACGCCGCGCCCGCCAAGTAACCCAATCCGGCGTAAGGCAGCCCAAATTGGTATAATGAAAATATGATTTGGACCCATCTAAAAACCATTTTTTCGTTCCGTTTTTACCATATTTTGGCGTTTGCTTCGCGCCGGTTTATGGTTGGATTTGGCATATATTTATTCTTTCTGTCGTCTATTGTGTTCTATTTTTTCAGCAACGGCTATATAGAAAAAAACTTGCCGATCCTGCTGAAGAATTTTCCCCAGGTAACCTTTGAAAAAGGCGTCCTCACCCAGCCGCAAACCCCGGTGTCCGTTTCGGTGCCGCAAAGTGATTTTAAAATTACGTTTGACGCCTCCTTAAAAACGCCCCCGTCGGCTGAAGAAATGCTCCGCTCCAACACGCTGATGCTAATCAGCGGCAACAAGCTCTATATGGCAGGAAGCGGCGGCTTGCAAACCCAAGAAATGCCGAATACTTTTTCGTTCGTCACCTCGCAGGAAAACTTGGCAAAAGCGCAAGACACGCTATCAGCCGCGTTAAGCGCAGTGGCCTTTTTAACTTCGCTGTTGGTCTTGCCTTTTATGCTATTGTTTGGCTTTTGTTTGGCAGGGGCCACCGGCTTGTTTTTTAAACTTTTCTACCGATCCCCCGTCCCGCGGGGACTGGTACTCAAATGGGCGTTCTTTATGCTGGGCCCGCTCAGTGCGCTGTGGTATATCCGGCTGTGGTACCCTATTCCGCTTTTTACGTTTGCACAGCTGATTTTATGCGTTATCTATATGCAGCAAATTTTTAATACATTGCCCGAGGTAAAATAATGTTTATCAAACTCATCCGCTCGTTCAGCTCCGCCCACCGCCTGCCGCATTACGACGGCCCCTGCCATCAGTTGCACGGCCATACGTGGAAGGCCGTTTTTGTGATAGAAGGCCCCGTCCGCCCCGACGGTATGGTTTGCGATTTTAAAGTGATCAAAAAACTGTTGGACGATAATTTGCCCGACCACCAGTTTTTAAACGACCAGGTGGAAAACCCCACCGCCGAAAATTTGGCTCAGTTCCTGTTCCAAAAAACGGGCGCCGCGCTGGCCCAGCAAGGCCTGAAACTAAAAACGCTGGAAATCTGGGAGAGCGACAATGCCGCAGCCATCGTGGAAGGTTAACGAAATTTTTTATTCCATCCAAGGGGAAGGCCGCCATACCGGTATGCCCGCCGTTTTCGTGCGGCTGGCGGGTTGTTCGATGAATTGCCCGTTTTGCGATACCAAATACGCCGCCCGCGACGGGAAAACAATGTCCGCGCCTGAACTTTTAGCCGCCCTTTCGGCTTGGCCGGCCAAGGCGGCCATCATCACCGGCGGCGAACCTACCGAACAGGATTTGCCCGCTTTGATTGATGTCCTAAAACAAGCCGGCTATCAAGTGCACCTGGAAACGAACGGCGCAAAAGATACCGACGTCAGCCAAGCGGATTTTGTATGCGTTTCCCCCAAAAAATACGTCAGCGCGGAAATGCTGAAAAAAGCCGACGTAATTAAAATCGTCGTCGGCCAAGATACCGATTTGGACGATTTGCAAAAATACTATGCGTATGAAAACGCCCACACGCAAATTTATCTGCAACCCGAAAGCAACAAACAGGAGAACATCGACCTATGCGTAAAACTGCTCAAAAATCATCCCGCCGCGCGGCTAAGCCTGCAAATGCACAAGCTGGCAAACATACGCTAAGCGAAGAAAAAATCTTAAACAATCTGCGCGAAATTCTGGCCTATATCGGCGACGACCCGTCCCGCGAAGGCTTGTTGGAAACCCCCGGCCGCATTGTGCGCAGCTGGAAGAAACTCTTTGGCGGATATCAGATGAAGCCGCAGGACGTGTTAAAAACATTCACCGAAGGCTCCTGCGAAGAAATGGTCGTCTTAAAAGACATCGAATTTTATTCCACCTGCGAGCACCATTTGCAGCCGTTCTTCGGCACGATCAGCATCGGCTATCTGCCCAAAGGGCGCGTGTTGGGCATTTCCAAACTGGCGCGCTTGGTGGAAGTGTTTGCCCGCCGCCTGCAAATCCAGGAAAAACTGGTGGCGCAAATTGCCGACAGTTTAATGGAAACCCTCCAACCCCACGGCGTGATGGTGGTGTGCAAAGCCAAACATATGTGCATCAGCTCGCGCGGGATCGAAAAACACAACGCCGTAATGGTCACCAGCGCCATCCGCGGCGCGTTCAAAAAAATGGAAGTGCGCAACGAATTTTTGGAAATGATTAAATAGCGCACCCGCGGCAAAACACGTTATGTCAAAACCGCTTTTAATGGGCATTGTGAATGCCACACCGGATTCTTTCTACGACGGCAACCCGCAAAACAATCTGCCGGCGCTCCTGGCCAAATGCCAAGAGTACGCCGAGGCCGGCGCGGATATTTTTGACATCGGAGGCGAATCCACCCGCCCCAATGCAACGCCGGTACCGGCGGAGGAAGAACTCCGCCGCGTGTTGCCCCTTATCCAAGCGGTACGCCAAAAATGGCCCAAAATTCCCGTTTCGCTCGACACCGTCAAAATACCAGTAGCCTTGGAAGGGCTAAAAGCGGGCGCGGCTATTATTAACGACGTAAGCGGCACGCCGGACCCGGAAATGTTCCGCCTCGTGCGGGATTTTAAGGCGCAAATCGTCATTATGCATACGCGCGGCACGCCGCAAACAATGCTGGAACAAACCCATTACGACCATTTGCTCCCAGAAATAAAAGATTTTTTGTCCCGCAAAATAGACGAAGCCGTTTCCTGCGGCGTGCCGAAAGAAAACGTCATTATAGACGTCGGCTTTGGGTTTGCCAAAACGCGCGCACAAAATTACGAACTGTTAAAGCATTTGGCGTTTTTTAAAGACTTGGGCGTGCGGCTGTTGGTGGGATTATCGCGCAAAACATTTTTAAGCCAAAAGCGGGAACTCCCCCCCAAACGCAAAGCGCAAACGCTGGCTGCCCAGTTGGTGGCCCTGCAAAACGGAGCCGACATTTTGCGCGTGCACGACGTAAGAGATACCCGCAAAGTAATGGATTTCTATCAAGAATTGGAGGCTGCCCAATGACTCAAGTTTACCTCACCCAATGCGGCTGTTTTACCGCCCGCCACGGCCACGGCGGCACCTTGAGCGAAGCCGTACACGAACATACGTTTCACTACGAAGTAACGTTTTACGGCCCCGTGAATGCCGAAGGCTACTTGATTGATTTCCGCCAGCTGGCGGACACCTTCAAAAAAGAACTGGAAGCCCGCCTGGAAGGATGCGACTTGGGCACTTTCCTGCCGCAGCCCACCACAGAAGCCTTGTGCGTGTGGATGTACAACCGCCTAAAGGAGCGCCTGCCGCACTTATATTCCGTAAAGGTGGCCGAAGAACCCGACCGCTGGGTGGAATACCGAGGGGAAGAATAATGCCGCAAGCCGTGCTTGCCTTGGGGAGCAATATATCCCCCGAAAAAGAAAATATCGACCGCGCCATCGGCGCGCTGTCGGACCTGGGAACCGTTAAAGAAGTGGCGCCGTATATTGTTTCCAAGCCGGAAGGATTTTCCGACCAGCCGGATTTTGTCAACACGGTGCTCATTCTAAGCACGCCCTACGAACCGATGCCGCTTTTAAAAAAATTAAAAGCCTTGGAAACGCAATTAGGCCGCACGCCTACTTTTAGAAACGGACCGCGCGTGATTGATTTGGACATTTTGTTCTATGATGACCAAGTCCTCTTTGCAGACGATGACCAGTTCCCTCTTTTTATTCCGCACCCACGCCTGCACGAACGGGAATTTGTGTTAAAGCCGCTCTCCTATATTTTGCCCGATTACGTACACCCCAAGCTGGGCAAACCCGTCTACCGCCTCTACCGCGAACTGATGAAAAAGAAAGGCAAACCCGAGTGCCACATTCTGTAAAAACAATTTTTGTGACGTCCCCGTATTTGACGGGGATTTTTTTAAAATTCGGTTTCTTTTTGTTAGGGAAAAAAGTAGAATGTAGATATCTATTTTAAACAAGGAGATGCAAACCGAATGAAAAAAGTAATTCTGCTTTGTATGGCTGTATCTTTGCTAGGTACTGCCTGCACCACCCCCGGTAAAAGAACCGCTTGGGGCGCGGCTGGCGGCGCTGCCGTAGGCGCAGCTGCTGGCGCTATCATTGCCAACAATACCGGCGGCAAGAGCGAAACCGGCGCCATTTACGGCGCGCTGGCGGGCTTGGCCGCGGGCGGTTTGTTGGGCAACTACTACGACAAGCAAGCCAAAGAGTTGGCCGCTATTGCCGAAGTCGTCAAATCCGACAGCGGTATCCAGGTCTATTTGAAAAACGATATCTTGTTTGCCACCGGCAGTTCGGAACTGACTCCTGCTTCTATGCAGACGCTTTCCGACCTAAACAGAGTACTTAAAAAATATCCTAAAAACCGCATCGTTGTACAGGGATATACCGACTCTACCGGTTCCGATGCCATCAACAACAAACTCTCCACCCAGCGCGCCAAAGCCGTGTACGACTTTTTGCTGGGCAGCGGTTTGAAAACGATGAGCATCACCTATGTGGGGTATGGCTCCTCTAACCCGATTGCCACCAACTCCACCGCAGAAGGCCGCGCGCAGAACCGCCGCGTGGTACTGCAAATTACCGCAAACGAAAAAGATTTGCAATAAACCTTTTTCCTATGCAACAAAAGGCCCGCTTTACAGCGGGCCTTTTTGTATAAAAAAACACATTTTTTAAACACTTTTCACCGTCCAAAAAAGTTCGTCAAAAATCTGTGGTAAAAATAACGGCAATTTGCTATCTTTATTATATGCAGACTTTAGGAAAAAACGGCTTAAAAGCATTAATCAAACTGTTGGAAACGGAATCGGATAATTACGGTCCGGTGCTGAAAAAAGCCTTGGCTGACGCAATAAAAAACAACCCCAGCCAAGTGCAGCGCGTAATGGAAGAAGAATTCCAAACTTCCGCGCCGCACGCCGTCTTAAACACGTTGGAAGAAATCTGCTGGGAGGATTTGGCCAAAGCCCTGGCGCGTTTTTCGGCCAAGATTAACCCGGATTTGGAAGAAGGCCTGACGCTGCTTTCTAAATTTACCAGCCCCGTCACCGCCCGCGGCGATATTGCCGCCCCGCTGGACCAAATGGCGGCCGACTTGCGGCCCGTATTGATTAATGCCAATAACTATACCGAAATTGCGGCCGTGCTGGGCCATTACTTTTTTCATATCCAGCACATCGCCGCGCTGCAAACCAATTTGGATATAAAAGACACTTCTTTTGCCCGCTTTTTGCATAAAAAACGCGGCTCGAGCCTGTGCGTGGCCTGCTTATATGTATGCTTTGGGCAACGCTATGGCATTGATGCCTCCATCATTGATTTGGCCGGACGGATTTTAGTGCATTTGCGCGGCTATACCCGCCCGGAATCGCTGTTTATCGATCCGCTGGATAACGGCAAAATCCTAACCGAAGAGGACTGCCGCCGCTACATTCACGCCCGTCATATTGAATGGAACGACGAGTTTTTGGCTCCGCTTTCTTCCCGCACCATCGTACGGCGTTTCATCGCCAATATGATTTACGTACTTAACAAAGTACGCGACGAAAGACGCTTGCGCTACCTGCGCCACTATTTGGAAATTATCAAAGGATAATCTTTTACGGGAGGCAAAATGAATTACTACATTTGGCTGATTCTTGCCGTATGTTGTTTTGTGGGCGAATTATTTAGTATGGAGTTTTCGCTCACGTGTTTGGGCCTTGGCCTGTTGGGGGCGTCGCTGGCGTCGTGGCTGGGGCTGAACCTTTGGCTGCAAGTGCTGGCTTTTGCCATCGTGGCATCAGCCGCGTGGGTAGGCATTCGTCCGTTTGCCAAACGCCACTTATACGCCAAAGCCAAACACGTTAAAACGCCGGCAGAAGAAGTCATTGGCAAAACGGCCGTGGCCGAAACGGCCCTCGGCCCGCTGGAAAACAACGGCCGCGTAAAAGTGGAAGGCGAAAGCTGGAAAGCTACTTCTCAAACGCCGCTGGCGGCCGGGACGGAGTGCATCGTAGAAAAATTAGAAGGCGTGACGTTAACGGTCCGCGCCAAATAACCAACTGTATATAAGGAGAAAAAAATGACGGAACTGAGCCTTACTTTTTTGACAGCCTTTTTTGTTTTTGTCATCGTTATCATCGCCAAGGGGATTATCATCGTCAAACAAGCGCAGGTGGTGATTATTGAACGCTTCGGCAAATATGTGGAAACGCTTACGCCGGGCATCAACTGGATTATCCCCATTATGGATAAACCGCACCTAATGGAATGGCGCGATAACCGCGATTATATGGACGGCGACGGCCGCGTGCGCTCCGTGCCGTATACGGAAATGCGCGACGTGATTGATATGCGCGAAACCGTGTACGACCTGCCGCGCCAGAGCGTTATCACCAAGGATAACGTCGGCATTGAAATTAACGCGCTGCTGTATTTCCAAATTACCGACCCGGTAAACGCCGCCTATAAAGTGGAATCCCTGCCGACCGCCATTGAAAAACTGACTCAAACCACCTTAAGAAACATCATCGGCGAAATGGACCTGGACCAAACGCTTACCTCGCGCGAAATCATCAAAAGCAAACTGCAGGTGATTTTGGACGAAGCCACCAACAAATGGGGCGTGAAAGTGAACCGCGTGGAACTGCAGGACATTATCCCCCCGGCCGCCATCCGCGAAGCAATGGAAAAACAAATGAAAGCGGAACGCGACCGCCGCGCTATGGTGACGGAAGCGGAAGGTACTAAAACGGCCCAGATTTTAAAGGCCGAAGCCGTGCGCGAATCGGAAATTAAAAAGGCCGAAGGTATGAAGCAGGCCGCCATTTTGCAGGCGGAAGGTATCTCGGAAGCGAAAATCAAAGTAGCGCAGGCGGAAGCGGAAGCCGTCAAAATTGTGTCGTCTACCGTTTCGCAGTCGTCCAACCCGGCCAGCTATATGATTTCGCTCAAATACATTGAAGCGCTGACCAAAATGACCGAAGGCAAAGACAACAAAATTATCTATATGCCCTACGAAGCCAGCAACGTGCTGGGCGCCGTGGCCGCCATTAAAGATTTAACCGGCGGCACCCCGGCTGCCAGCAAATAAAATCAGGCTTTTTATCCTGCCCCCGGGTGATGAACTCGGGGGTTTTTATTGGAAAATTTTGCCGGGAAAATGCGAACCGCTGCGCTTGATTATTCGGGAAAGGTTTCCTTTCCGTACCGAAATTTTCCGCGCCGATGTCGGCCCCGCAAGTTATTCGGAAAGAGTTTCTCTGTTCGCTGGAAATCCATAGCCAACACAGCCCCGTTGGGTCATTCCGCAAGTCTTTTCACCCATAGGGACTTCCTTTTCCCCTTGGTATGCCGCGCTCAACCCACCGCTCTTCATATACCCAAACGCCTGGACAGACTCCCGTTTCTAGCAAACGCTCCGCATCACTTACCGGAAGCGTTCTTTCGTCTTAAACACAAACGAATATCCAGGCCTGGCTGGGGGTTTCGAAACGTAAAAAATTCCGGCAGTTTTTATGCTGCCGGAATACCGTGTCGACAAAACGCACATTTCAATAGGGGGTAGAGCCCTGTTTATACAGGCCCAACGACTCACAAACAGCAATACTGGCTTCAGTCGTGCCGGTGCACGCCAGCGAGGCGCCTTCCCCCGCTGTACCGCGTACGTAAGGGTTCCACAGCACATAATCGTACTTGGTGCCGCCCAAGCGTTTGGCCGTTATGCCCGGGCAGTCCGTACCGGGGATATAAGCATTTGTGGCCGAGTTGAGTTTAAACTCAAAATTTTTAGTCGATAAGGTGCGCTTATCGGAACTGAGTGTTCCGGGATACGAAACAATCAATTTCGTAAACGAATCCGGGCACACATTGCTGCCGCTGCGTCCAGCGGAATAAGAATAAACGGCATCGTTTAAAGTTTTCAGCCCGGTCATTGCTTCCACCGCACGGGAACGTTCAATGGAACGGGTATAGTTGGGCAAGGCAAGAGCAGAAAGCACCCCGATAATAAGCACTACCGTCAATAACTCAATCAAGGTAAAACCTTTTTTGGAACAGAAAAACTTTTGCATATTTATATATCCTCCATTGGAAGTATTGTAGCAAAATCCGCTTAAAACGTCATTTCGGCAAGGCGGCGGGCGGCTTCCTGCGTGAGCTGCGGCGTGTTAAATGCCGTCAAGCGGAAGTAGCCTTCCCCGCACGAACCGAACCCTACGCCGGGCGTACCCACCACTTGGGCGCGGGTGAGCAGTTGGTCAAAAAACGCCCACGAATCCACCCCTTGGGGAGTTTTGAGCCAGATGTACGGCGCATTCACGCCGCCAAAAGCCGTCAGTCCGGCGGATTGGAGGGCTTTTAGAATGACTTGCGCATTCTGTTGGTAACCGGCAATCACTTCGCGGATTTGGGCCTGCCCTTCAGGCGAGAAAACAGCTTCCGCCGCGCGCTGCACCACATACGGCACGCCGTTAAATTTGGTGGTTTGGCGGCGCAGCCACAGCGCATTTAATGCGTGCGCGGCGCCGGATTTATCGTATACCTGCAAGGCTTTTGGAACGACGGTATACGCACAGCGCGTGCCGGTAAATCCGGCCGTTTTGGAAAACGAACGAAACTCCACCGCTACTTTTTCCGCGCCCGGAATTTCGTAAATAGAATGCGGCACATCCGCTTGGGTAATGAACGCCTCGTAGGCGGAATCGTACAGAATGACGCTGCGGTTAGCGGCGGCCCAATCCACCCATTTTTTTAGTTCGGCGCGGGTCATTGCCGAGCCGGTCGGGTTATTGGGCGAGCACAAGTAAACCAAATCCGCCCGCTGGGCCGGCAGCTGGGGCGTAAACTGGTTTTCTTCCGTACACGGCAAATAGACAATACCGCCAAAGCGTCCGTTTTCAAACGCACCGGTACGCCCGGCCATCACGTTGGTATCCAAATAGACGGGATATACCGGGTCCTGCAGGGCCACTTGGCTGGAAACGTCAAACAGTTCCTGGAAATTGGCCACATCGCTTTTGGCGCCGTCGCTGACGAAAATTTCATCGGCGGCCAGCGTAATGCCGCGGTCCAAATAATCGTGCTTCAAAATGGCTTCGCGCAGGAAAGCGTAGCCTTGTTCCGGCCCGTAGCCGCGGAAGGTTTCCGCGCGGCCCATTTCGTCCGACGCTTTATGCAGCGCTTCCACCACAGCCGGCACCAACGGGCGGGAAACATCGCCAATGCCCAAACTAATCACCTGGGCTCCGGGGTGGCCTTCCTTATAAGCGGCCACGCGTTTGGCGATGGTGGAAAATAAATAGCTGCCCGGCAGTTTTAAATAGTTTTCGTTTAAAATAGTCATTAAGCCCCCTTGTAATCGCCGGTAAAAACTTCGGCGGCGGGGCCAGTCATAAAAATGTTGGGTTTTCCCGCCGGCCATTCAATCAATAAATCGCCGCCGTCCAATTTTACCGTCACTTGTTCGATGGTTTTGCGGTTTAACACACACGCCACCGCAGTAGCGCACGCACCGGTGCCGCAAGCTTTGGTAATGCCGGCACCGCGCTCCCACACGCGCATCCGCACGGTGCGGTCGTTAATAACGTGGACGAACTCCACATTCGTCTTGCGCGGGAAAGCTTCGTGCGTTTCCAAGGCGGGGCCCCACGTTTCCACCGGGGCTTTTTCGGCATTGGGCACAAACACCACAAAGTGCGGATTGCCCATCGAAACCGCCGTCCCGCAAAATTCCGTTCCGCACGCCCGCAAAGGCACGTTTACGGCGCGTTCGCTGGCGATACCCGTCATTGGTATTTCCCCCCGCTTCAAGCGCGGCGCGCCCATATCCACGCGCACCATTCCGGTTACGTCGTCTATAATATCGGTATGGATAATACCCGCCAACGTTTCCAGTGAAATCTGTTTTTTTAGTACAATCCCCCGCCGATACAGGTGCAGGGCTACACAGCGGGTAGCATTGCCGCACATTTCGGCTTCGCTGCCGTCGGAATTGATAATTTGCATACGCATATCGGCTTTTTCCGATGGGAGCAGCAGCACCAAACCATCCGCCCCAACGCCAAAGTGCCGGTCGCAGATTTTTTGGGCCAGCGCGCACGGGTCCTGCACGTTGCGCGCGGTCTTTCCGTCCAGTATGACGAAATCATTTCCGAGTCCTGTGTATTTTGTAAATTGCATATGAAGTTATTTTATAAAAACAAACGGTCAATTTGGTAAGATATTTTTATCTTTAACAAACAGGGGTATATTTTATGGAATTAATAGACGTAATTAAATCCCGCCGCAGCATCCGCAAATACCAGGATAAACCCGTAGAGCGGGAGAAAATAAACGCCTGCCTGGAAGCGGCGCGCCTGGCGCCTTCGGCGTGCAATTCCCAGCCGTGGCATTACATTGTGATTGACGACCCGAAAGTAAAAGAGGCTTTCTGCAAAGAGGCGTTTTCCGGCGTGTATAATATGACGAAATTTGCCGAAAAAGCCCCCGTGCTGATTGCCGCCGTGTCGGACCGGGGCAATTTTACCAGCCGCATTGGCAACTTTTTCCGCCGGACGGAATTTTACTTGGTGGACCAAGGTATTTCCGGCGAACATTTGGTGCTGCGTGCGCACGACTTGGGTTTAGGAACCTGCTGGATTGGGTGGCTAAATTCGGACAAGGCCGAAAAATTTTTCCGCCTGCCCAAAAGCAAAAAGATTGAACATTTAATTGCGCTGGGCTACCCGGCCGAAGAACCCGCCCCGCGCCCGCGCCAAACGCTGGAAGAAATCGTCAGCTACAACGAATATAAAAAATAACGTTCCCTTGCTTTGCCAACAAAAAGCTCCGCAAATGCGGAGCTTTTTATTGTAAAAAACCCCGGAAGAACCGGGGCCTTTTTATTTTTCGAACTTTTCTTTAAACCATTTAATCACCCAGTCGGGTTTGTAATCGATGATTTTTTTGTTATGGCGCGTATAGCTTTCGGCCGGCGCGTGGATTTGTTTTTCCCGCGGCAGGAGCGGATAAATATAATCCGTCACCACTTCGATATTGGGGTACCACAAATTGTGCACTTTTTTGTCAATCCAATGCTGGAGCCCCAAATTGGGCAAGCCCAGCCCCGCCGAAGCCGCCCAGAAAACCGAGTTGACCGCTATCACATACAGCGGGAACTCTTGTTTTAAAATAGCCAAGAGCTGCCACGTTTGGTTGATAGCCAATTTTTTGATGTCAATTTCCAAATAGTCCGGGTTTTCCACGGGTCCGCCTTTGGTCACGCTCATCACCAAGTAGCCTTCTTGTATCAGCCCTTCGCTAAGCGCTTTCATATGCGGATACACATAATTAGAGCCACGTGAGTCCAGCTGCAAAAACACAATGCCTTTTTTGCCTTGGGCGGCGCGGCGCGCCTGGGCGAGGTATTCCTCCACCGCCGGGGCCGCCGTCTGCGGGAAATACATCACCGGGGCGGGGATTTCCTCCGGCACCGGCAGGGAGAAGGTTTCAAACAGGCTTGTCACGCGGTGTTTTACATTCACCCCATAATCGTAATACACGGGCACGGCCAAAAAGCCTTCGGGGATATTTTTGAAAGCGTCCGCATAATTGTAATTTTTCCAAATCAGCGGGTGGCGGGCACCATTAAAATAAAACACTTTTTCAAAATGTGGATTTTCGTCCAGGAGTTTGCCCACCAAGGGCGAGTTGTTGCGGTCGAACTGGGCGCCGACATAGGCGTAAAACGGCAAATCCTTATATTGGGCTTTCAGCGCGGCCAACATCGGCGTAGTATAGAGATAGTCGCCAATGCCCATAAAAAAGATAAGCGCCACGCCCTTTACCTGCGGGTTTGCCTGGATGGCTTTGGATAAATCGTAATAGACGTGCTCGTGGCGGTAAAGCGGGCGGGAAATACGGTACCAGTTTTTATCCAGGGGCAGGGTTTCCTGCACGGGTTCGCCCGGCTGGTGCTTTTTATCAAAGCGGTACCAAACGGGGGTATGGGTATGAACAAAAAAGAAAATTTTGCGCCACAGCCAGCGCAGCGTTTCGTAAGCAACGCAGAGCGGGCGGGAAGAATAAATCCATTGGTTTAAGTGCATAAGTAGATTATATAAATTCACGCGGGGCAAAGCCATTTTTGGCCGGAAGGACGCGTACCAATTTTGGGCCACGCTACACCCTTTACCGCCCCCAGCCTAGCTGGGGTTTTTACAACAAACAAAAACTCCGCCTGCGGGCGGCAGGCGGAGCGGTAAAGGGCAAGGAAAAGAAATTAGTCCAAATTTACCAATTCGTATTCGTCATTTCCCATTTTCATTTCTTTCATATACGAAAGCTGCCTAAGCCCCTTGCGCGATTCAATGCGTTCTTTTAAATCGTGCGATTCTTCATCCGGCAAGGCGTATACCATATCCACGGACGCTTGGTCCACCGCTAAAATATCGGTGGAAGCCAAAATGCCGATGTTGCGTGTTTTGGGCGCCGCGGCAGAAGTGCCGGCGCAATCGCAGTCCACGGACATATTGCGAAGAACATTGATATACACAATGTTCTTGCCAAAATGGTCGGTGACGGCTTTGCCGCCTTCCACCATTTGTTCCATAAACTGTTCCTTATTGGCGCGCCACAAATCGCTGCCTTGGCTGCCGTGCTGCATGGCTTTGCCTACTTTGGCGTCGGCACAGCCGATGGCGATGTTTTTAAGCGAACCGCCAAAGCCGCCCATCGTGTGACCTTTAAAGTGGGTCAGCACGACCATAGAGTCGTAATTAAGCAAGTTCTTGCCAACGGACATTTCTTTAAAGTGCTTGCCGCCTTTAATGGGCAGCATCACGGCGCCGTCCGCGTCCATAATATCCACTTCGCAAAAATCCCAGCCATTGGTTTTAATCGTTTGGCGGTGCAGCTCGGTGGTGTGGCGTCCGCCTTCGTAGAGCGTGTTGGTTTCCACGAGGTTGCTGTTAGGAATATGCTGCTGGAGGGCTTTGACCATATCCCGCGGGATGATATTGGGGCCGTGCGGTTCGCCGGTGTGCACCTTAATGGCCACTTTTCCCTGCACGTTTTGGGAAATTTTATCGTAAATTTTTACTAACCCTTCGGGGCTGATATCCGAGGTAAAATACACCACGGATTTAGCCGGTTCCTGCGGCTGCTTGGCTTCTTTATGGGCCGCACACGCCGCCACACAAAGGCTCAAACAAGCCAAAAGCGTCAATTTTACGTGTTTCATTCTGTTCTCCTTTTGTCCGCTCCGTTCGGAAGGACATAGTAGTATTGTAGCAACTGGAGCGAACTCCAAGTCAAGCAAAATTTCCGCCGCCCGCCCGCGGGCCGCCAGTAAGGCAAAAAAGAATAATTTGTAGGGAAAATTTTATTTACCGCTCGGTAAATAACGGTTTGCCAAACACCCCCCAAAGTTATACAATATATACAGGCCGGAGTATCCCTCCGGGCTGGCGTGTTTTTACGCACGCAGAAAGACCGTTTTAATTTACGCAAAAGGAGACTTCTCTATTATGGCTAAACTAGTTGCTATGGACGGCAACGGCGCAG